>JALDYH010000030.1:0-33276 GCA_032154175.1 Sphingopyxis sp.
CGCTCGTCGCCTTCATCACCGCGGGCGACGGCGACACCGCCGCGAACCTCGACGCTCTCGTCGCGGGCGGCGCGGACGTGATCGAGCTCGGCATGCCCTTTACCGATCCGATGGCCGACGGCCCCGCGATCCAGGCCGCGAACCTGCGCAGCCTCGCCAAGGGTACGACGACCGCCGACATTTTCGCGATCGCTTCGGCGTTTCGTAAGCGCCACGCCGACATCCCTCTCGTCCTGATGGGTTACGCTAACCCGATGACGATCCGCGGTGCCGACTGGTTCGCCGCCGAATGCGCCAAGGCGGGCGTCGACGGCGTCATCTGCGTCGATATTCCGTCGGAAGAAGACGCCGAACTCGGCCCCGCACTCCGTGCCGCCGGGGTCGACCTCATCCGCCTCGCGACGCCCACCACCGACGCTGCCCGCCTGCCCGAT
Source organism: Sphingopyxis sp. (assembly GCA_032154175.1). Taxonomy (GTDB): domain Bacteria; phylum Pseudomonadota; class Alphaproteobacteria; order Sphingomonadales; family Sphingomonadaceae; genus Sphingopyxis. The sequence continues at coordinate 435 of JALDYH010000030.1, forward strand.
GTGCTCAACGGCGCGGGCGGCTTCCTCTATTATGTCTCGGTTGCCGGCATCACCGGCCAGCAGCAGGCGGCGCAGGCGAGCATCGACGAAGCCGTCGCGCGCCTGAAAGCTGCAACCGACCTGCCCGTTGCGGTCGGCTTCGGCGTCCGCACCCCCGAACAGGCCGCCTCGATCGCAAAGGTCGCCGACGGCGTCGTCGTCGGTTCGGCCTTCATCGACATCATCGCCGAGCATGGCGACGCCGCCGCGCCGCACGTCGAAGCCTTCACCCGTACCCTCGCCGATGCTATCCACGGCGCAAAGGAGATCGCCGCATGAGCTGGCTCGACCGCGTTCGCAACGCCCTGCCCTTTGGGGCGAAACGCGACACCGCCGACAATCTCTGGCACAAATGCCGCCAGTGCCAGCAGATGGTGTTCGTCAAGGAATGGGAAGACAATCTGAACGTCTGCCCGCGCTGCGACCATCACGACCGCATTGGCGCCACCGAGCGCTTCGCACAGCTATTCGACGGCGGGCTCCACGACCTGATCGCCGCCCCCGCGGCGCCCGAGGATCCATTGAAGTTTCGCGATACCAAGAAATATGTCGACCGGATCAAGGCCGCGCGTGCGCAGACAGGCGATCGCGACGCCTATCAGAATGCGGCGGGCAAGATCGACGGCCAGCCGGTCGTGATCGGCGTCCAGGACTTCGCCTTCATGGGCGGATCGATGGGCGTCGCAGTGGGCGAAGCCTTTGTTGCCGGCGTCGAGGACGCAATCCGCCGCGGCTGCCCTTATGTGGCTATCACGGCCGCGGGCGGCGCCCGGATGCAGGAAGGCACGCTGTCGCTAATGCAGATGCCCCGCGCCACCGTCGCACTCGCCCGCCTGCGTCGCGCCGGCCTGCCTTATATCGTGCTGCTCACCGATCCGACGACGGGGGGTGTTACGGCAAGCTATGCGATGCTCGGCGACATTCAGATCAGCGAGCCCAAGGCGCTGATCGGCTTCGCTGGTCAGCGCGTGATCGAGAATACGATCCGCGAAAAACTCCCCGAAGGTTTCCAGCGCGCCGAATATTTGCTCGACCACGGGATGATCGACATGGTCGTGCACCGCAAGGACCTGCCCGAAACATTGGGCCGCCTGATCGGCTATCTGGCGCCCGAGAAAGCGGCCTGACCTTTCCTGCACCGTCGTTGCCAGGAGCGAAGCGACGCGGCGATCCAGAGCGAGTGCCTCAATCGCCTGGATTGCTTCTCTACGCTCGCAATGACGAATTTTTGATAGGCTCCGCCCAACGATGCCCGACCACGCCCACAGTTCTGACTCCGCGGTCCAGACTCAGCTCGATCGTCTCGCTACGCTGTCGCCGGGTCGCGATATTCTGGGGCTCGAACGCATCGCCGAACTGTGCGCCCGCGTCGGCAACCCGCAGAACCGGCTTCCGCGTACCTTTCACGTTGCGGGCACCAACGGCAAGGGATCGACCTGCGCTTATATCCGCGCCATCCTCGAAGCGAGCGGGCGCAAGGTGCACAGCTATACCAGCCCTCACCTCGTGCGCTTCAACGAACGCATTCGCGTTGCCGGAACGCTGATCGACGACGCATCGCTTGCGGCGCTGCTCCAGGAGGTGCTCGACCAGTCCGAAGATCTGCAAGCGAGCTTCTTCGAAGTCACCACCGCCGCCGCTTTCCTTGCCTTCGCGCGCACTCCCGCCGACGATTGCATCATCGAGGTCGGGCTTGGCGGACGCCTCGATGCGACCAACATCATCCCCGCGCCTGCCGTATGCGGCATTGCTTCGCTGGGAATCGACCATGAAGCCTTCCTGCTCGAACCCGAGGCCGGAACGCCCGACGATCCGGCCGCGCGGATCGCATGGGAAAAGGCGGGGATCATCAAACCCGGCACGCCCGTGGCAACCTTCGGCTATCCGCCCCTCGTACGCGATACCATCGCCGGCAAGGCGGCCGCCGTTGGTGCCACGCTCTTCCCGGAAGGGAACGGCTGGACCGTGACCCCCAACGGCGACAGCTTTCGCTGGACGTCGAAGAAACCGGGTTCGATCGAACAACTGCTGCGTCCGCGCATGGCCGGCGCGCATCAGATGCGCAATGCCGGGCTCGCCATCGCGATGCTGCGCCTCGCGCCAGGCCCCCAGCCCGACGATGCCGACATCGCCCGCGGTGTCGCCGAGGCAAGCTGGCCCGGGCGGATGCAGTTGCTTGGTCCCGGCCCGCTGACGAGGCTAATGCCCGACGGTCACGATATCTGGGTCGATGGCGGCCACAACCTCGACGCAGCGAAGCAGGTCGCAACCTTCCTCGGGGATACGTTGGCGCGGCGCGAGCCCGTCGATCTCGTTCTCGGCATGCTGGCGAACAAGGACGCCGACGCGTTCCTCCATATGCTCGCGCCGCATGTCCGGCGTGTGATGGCGGTCCCCATTCCGGGCCATGAGCATCACGATCCCGCAAATCTCGCCAGGATCGCGCTTGAAACCGGCATCGCCGCGGCAGTGCCAAGAGCCGATATCGCGAGCGCGATCCGCGCGCTTGCGGCGGATGAACCTGCGCGAACCACCTTGATCGGCGGATCGCTCTACCTCGTCGGGCAGGCGCTCGACCTCAATGGCGAGTGGCCGATCTAACCCAATCCTGCCAACGTCCGCTTCGCCCAGTCGTACATCTCGGCCTCCGCCTTCAACGTTACGGGCGGCATGCGCTTCATCCGCCGCTCGACATCCTGCAGCAGTACGCGCGCACCGGCCTTGTCGCCCTGCCCAATCAGGATCGCCGCCATCCGGCATCGCACCTCGTCGCCCGGGACGCGATCGACGATCGCTTCGTACAGCGCCAGTGCATCGGCGGGCCGGTCATCGATCTCGGCGACCTTCCCGCGCAGCAGGTCGCGGCGATCCTGCTCCGACCGCACGCCCGTCTCGGGTAAGCGATCGAGCGCCGACAATGCGTCGCCAGCCAGCCCTGCGCCATAGGCTGCTTCGGCGATCCGCATCCCGATCGCCTTGTCGATATGCGGCGACTTGCGTTCGGCGGCGCGAAACTGTTCCAACGCCTGCCCATATCGCTCGCGCGCCATCAGCGCGTCGCCATATTCCATCCGGTGGCCGACGGTATCGCTGAAATCAACCGCGCTTTGCGCATCGCGGACACGGCGCTCTGGATCGATCGTATCGGCGATCTTCACGCGCGCCTGTCGTACCCGGCGGTCACCCGACATGCCCGGCAATATCTCGACGATCAGATAGGCGAGCACTCCGACCATCGGCAGAAAGGCGATTGCCATGATCCACGCCGTGTTTCGCCCGGTGCGAAAGACATGGACGATGCAGAGCAGCTGCAATGCGATCGAGACGATGAACCAGTGCACGCTGCCCGCCCTATGCCGTTTTCGGCGCCGCGCCCTTCCACGCCAGCAAGGCGCCGACGGCGAAGGCGACGATCGAGGCGGTCATGATCGACGAAGCGAGTTCGAGCTGTTGCGCTAGCAGAATCCCGACCAGTCCCGCGACGATCGCGGCAAAACCGACGATACGCCATGCGCCAACGGGTTGCCGCAATTGACGGTCGTCGACCCCGTCGGTCTGGCGAATGCCCTCGCCGACATAGCCCTTGCTCCAGAGCAGCCACAGCAGCAGCATTCCCGGAACCGCCGCGACGACGGTAAAACCCCAGAAGCCGACCCAGCCAAGCTTCTCTGCAACGATCCCCGCGGGGCCCGCCATGAACGTGCGCCCCACCCCTGCAAAGGATGACAACAGTGCAAATTGCGTGGCGGTGTAGGCGATGCTCGACAGGCCGGAAAGATAGGTAGCGAACACGGTCAGGCCGATACCGCTCGTCATATTTTCGGTGACGATCGCGGCGACCAGCATCCAGTAATTATTGCCCGTTGCCGCCAGGATCATGAACATGACATTGGAGAACATCATCATCAGACCCGAAATCAACAGCGCGCGACCCATGCCGAGCCAAAGCAGGAATGGCGCCCCGAGCGCAGAACCGACGATCAGCGCGCCGAACCCCCAAAGCTTGTTGGCCGAGATATAATCGAGGTCGGCGAATTTCAGGTCCACGATCATCGGCCCCAGCATCGTCTGGCCCATCGCATCGCCAACCTTGTAGACGAGCACGAAGCCGAGGATGAGAAAGGCGCCGTGCCGCGTCAGAAATTCGCGGAACGGGTTCACCACCGCCTCGGTCAGCCATTGGCCGACCTTCATTCCGGCTGCGTGTTCGAACCGGTCGACGAACTTTCCCGGACCCGCCCACAAGGCGCCGATAATGGCAGGAACGATGCAAAAAGCGGTCAGGCCATATGCTGTCGCCCAACCCAGGCCGAGACCTTCGCTCGACGCGAAATAGATCGTACCCGCGCCGGCGATCAAATTGCCCGTGCGATAGCCGAACTGGTTGGTCGCGGTGCCATGAGCGAATTCGTCTTCTTCCAGAATCTCGATGCGATAGGCATCGATGACAATGTCCTGCGTCGCCGACAGGAAGGCGGTGATCAGTGCCCATATGGCAAACATGCCAAGATCGCCGGGCTGCGGATCGCTCGCCCCCAATTGCCATACCGACACGAACAGCAGCGCCTGGACGAAGAACAGCCAGCCACGCCGCTGCCCGAACGTTTTCGTCAGGAACGGCAACGGCAGCTTGTCGACCAGCGGTGCCCACAGAAATTTGATCGTATAGGGAATGCCCAGCGCGACCGCGAAGCCGATCGTGGCGGTATCGATCCCCACCTTCGCCAACCAGAAGGTCATCGTTGCGATAAGCAGCGTCAGCGGAAACCCGCTCGATACCCCGAGCAGGAAGGTGATCATGGGGTTCTTGCGGAGATAGGGCCGAAACGCCGGGATCGACAACGCAACGATCACCAGCCCGCCGAGGATCGCCACGAAAATAATAAACCGAATCAGATCAACTGACATGCCGTCGCTCCCCGCACCTCCGCCTGGCGGACGCCTTGTTACGGGACGGGCCTAAAGGCTTGGTTCCAAATTGGAAGCGGCTATTTGTCGTCTCGTCGCGTTCACGCCGCCGCGGGACGCCAATAGGTCTGCAGCCCGCTGACCTTGCGCGCCGGCTGATTCTTGCAGGTCATCGTCTCGACCGCGCGCAGCGCCGCGACGAGCGCGGAGGCGCTGTGCGGCTTGCCGAGGCAGGCGACCGCGATATCGGCGGCATCGTCGGGACATTGACCGGTCACCAGCAGCACCGCAATTCCCCGGTCGCGCGCTATTCGCGCAACTTCCCGCCCGGTCATATGCCCCGCAAGACCAAGGTCGAGGACCACCGCATCGATCGGTTCGGCGGCCATGATCGGCACCGCGGCCTCGCCCGAATCGACCGTCGCGACGATGTCGTATCCGCTGTGTTTCAGCGTATGCTCATTGTCGAACGCGGTCAGCGGATCATCCTCGATGATCAGCAACCGCTTGATGCAGGTCGGGCGGTGGGCGAAGAGCATAGATACTCCCTTTGACGTCGCAATGACTCGCTCGGCGCCGTCCTGCAAGATTGCTTCTGCTTGCCATCGACGAAGCGACACTTTTCCGGCTATGAGCGTGGCCACAACGCAACAGTTTTCACCTGAATAACGACAAGAAAGCCGCATCCGTTCCGATGACGACCCGCCGCCCACCCCGCTCTGCACCTCGCTCGACCCCGAAAGCCGCTGGCGACCGCGACGCCCCGAAAGGACGCCGCGCCGCGCGGGGTGCCGCTTCCGCGCTAAAGACGAACCCCGCCGAGGCCGAGCGCGAGGATGGGCCACAGCGCATTGCCAAGCTCCTCGCGCGCGCCGGCGTCGGCTCGCGCCGCGATGTCGAGCGGATGGTCGAGGAAGGCCGCATCGCGCTGAACGGTCAGGTGGTCGTTCACCCCGCGCCGCTGCTGACCTCGCTTGAAGGGCTGACGGTCGATGGCAATCCCGTCGCCAAGCCTGTCTCGACGCGCCTCTACCGCTTCCACAAGCCCGCGGGCTGCATTACCGCCGCGCGCGATCCCAAGGGCCGCAAGACGATCTATGACTTGCTACCCAGGGATCTGCCACGTCTGATGCCGGTCGGTCGTCTCGACTATAATACCGAAGGGCTGCTGCTGCTCACCAACGACGGCGAGTTCAAGCGCCAGCTCGAACTGCCCGCCAGCGGGGTCGAGCGCACCTATCGCGCCCGCGCATTCGGCGACATCAGTCAGGCACAGCTAGAAGAACTGGCGATGGGCATCGAGATCGACGGCGTCCGTTATGGCAAGATCGACGCCAATCTCGAGCGCCGCACCGGACGCAATCAGTGGGTCGAAATGACGCTGACCGAAGGCAAGAATCGCGAAGTGCGAAAGGTGCTCGAACACTTCGGGTTGCAGGTCAGCCGCCTGATCCGTACCCGCTACGGCGCATTCGAACTCGGCGGCATGCCGCTCGGCGCGGTCGATGTGGTTCCGCGCGACGAACTGTTCAAATTCCGCCGGCATATGGGCTGATGCGTGTCATCTCCGGCGAATGGCGCGGCCGTAAATTGCTCGCGCCCAAAAACGACGCAACGCGCCCGACCGCCGACCGCACCCGCGAAACACTCTTCTCGATGCTGACGAGCCGCGTCGGCAGTTTCGAAGGACTGGTCGTCGCCGACCTGTTCGCCGGATCGGGGGCGCTCGGGATAGAGGCGCTGTCGCGCGGCGCGGAGCAATGCCTGTTCGCCGAACAGGACCGCGATGCACTCGATGTGTTGCGCAAGAATCTGGGCGCGCTGGAAGCAGCATCGCGCGCCGATATTCGCGCCGGCTCGGTGATGAGCCTCGGCCCCGCAAAACGCACTTACGACCTGCTGATGCTCGACGCGCCCTACGACACCGGCGCGGGCAGCGTCGCGCTCGACAAGCTCAACCGGCTAGGCTGGATCGGCGCCGATAGCTGGATTTCGATCGAAACCGCACACAATGAGCCGGTCGAGGTTGCGGGCTTCGAAATCGATACCGAACGCAAGGTCGGCAAGGCAAAACTGACGCTGCTGCGCCTTGCCTGACCAGATTTTCGTCGTTCGCCGGAATGACGAAGGAGCTTCAGGAAACTTGGCGCCGGACCATCAACAGGCCCAGCCAGCTCACGACGCCCGCCAGCGCGAGGTAGAGCCCAACCATCGCGGTTCCGCCGAGTTCGGCCAGCGCTTGCGCGACGATCGGCGCCATCGCGCCACCCAATATCCCGCCCGCATTGAACGCGACCGACGCTCCCGTATAGCGAACGCGTACGGGGAACAGCCCGGTCAGCCAGCTGCCGAGCGGCCCATAGACCAGCCCCATCACGAACAAGGCCATGGCGAGACCCAAAAAGATCAGCAGCCAGCTCCCCGAGGCCAGCGACGGCCCGAACAGGAACCCGACGAGTACCGTCGCACCGCACCCCCAGCTCAGCACGCGCTGCGCGCTCGACGCGTCGCTGACGTAGCCTGCGAAAACAATGCCGACCGCCATGAACAGGATCGCGCCCAGCTGGATCAGCAGGAACTGCTCTTTGGGATAGCCGAGCGCGGTCGTCCCGTGCGCCAGGGCAAAGCTCGTCGCGAGATAGAAGATTGCAAAACAGGCGACGACGGCAAAGGTGCCGGCCAGCGTCGCAACCAGATGATGCCGGAACAACTCGCCCAGCGGCACCGCTACCGGAGCCTCCTTCTCCAGCGCCTCGGCGAAATCGGGCGTCTCGCCGATCTTGAGCCGCACCCACAGTCCCAGCCCGACGAGCACCGCCGACAGCAGGAACGGGATACGCCAGCCCCACGCCGCAAAATCGGCGTCGCTCAGTCCGAGTCCGAGCAACAGGAACAGCCCGTTCGCCGCGATAAAACCGACCGGCGCCCCCAGTTGCGGGAACATGCCAAAGCGCGATTTCCATCCCGGCGGTGCATTCTCCACCGCGAGCAACGCCGCTCCGCCCCACTCGCCGCCGAGCCCGAACCCCTGCCCGAACCGCAGGATGCAAAGCAGCAACGGCGCTACCCACCCGACCATCGCGTAAGTCGGCAGGAAGGCTATCAGCAACGTCGAGGCGCCCATCAGCATCAGCGAGGCGACGAGCGTCGACTTGCGCCCGATCCGGTCGCCATAATGGCCGAACACGATCGCCCCGACGGGCCGCGCGAAAAAGGCGAGCCCGAAAGTCATGAAACTGTACATCAGCTGCGCCGAGTCCGAGCTTTCGGGAAAGAAGAGCGGCCCGAACACCAGCGCCGCCGCGGTGCCGTAGATATAGAAATCGTAAAATTCGACCGCGGTACCGACGAGGCTTGCGGTCAGGATGCGCCGATGCGCCCGGTAAGGTGCCAGATCCACGGGCAACGCCCTCCCCTGTTGGTGTCGGCGCCGCTTTGAACGCCTTGCTCCCTTTGATGCAAGCGGGAATGCTCGGGGATCAGCGCGAAGGAATTTGCGCGCGCAATCGTTGCAGCTCGCGTTCGGGCACTGGAGACAACGACGCCGCCGGCTTCCCCTTGCGCAGACGCTCGCGGTCCTTCTCCGTCGGCTCGACCCTGCGCACGCGAACCGGGGCATGGCCCTGCGCCTTCATCCCGAGCTGTTCGGCCGCGCCGCGCGACAGGTCGATGATCCGCCCTCGCGCGAACGGCCCTCGATCGTTCACCCGCACGATGATCCGCCGCCCGGTATCGAGCGCCGTCACCTCGACATAGGTAGGAAGCGGCAGCGTGGTGTGCGCCGCGGTGATCCAGCCCGTTCGGAATTGCTCGCCGTTGGCGGTCCGGTTTCCCGACTCGCTGCCGTACCAGCTCGCGTAGCCGAGCGCCTCATAGGCGGGCGCGGCGGCCGGCACATAGGTCGTGCCCCGAATCGTATAAGCCGGACCTATCCGCACCGGCGTATCGGCGACGGGGCGGTAATTGCCGCCGGCGCAGGCCGAAAGCGTCAGGGCCGTCAAGGCAGCGCTGGCCAATCGAATGATCTGATATTCCCGCATTGCTCGACCCTAGATGCACGGAAAGGCGAGATAAAGTCCTCTCGATCCCATATATTGCCGCGATTGGCGAAACCGCCAGCGCCGCGTAAGGATCCGGTATGGACAATCCCCGATTCCGCCAGGTCGGCATCGCCGGCGCAGGCCGTGTTGCGCAGGCACTTGCTGTCGCCCTGGCACCGCACTCGATCGCTCCGCCAATCTTGTGGAATCGAACTGCCGAGCGCGCTTGCGCCGCCGCGACCCTGATTGGTCGCACAGCGGTCGCCGCGCACGCCGAGGGCTTGATGCGTATGTGCGATGCCGTCGCGATTGCCGTATCCGATGACGCGCTCGAAAGCGTCGCGGCCGATTTGGCCCGGCTGCTGCCATCCGGTTCCAGGCCAATCGTCTTTCACGTCAGCGGGCGCAGCGGCGCCGCGATCCTCGAACCGCTGCGCGCGGCAGGCGCGCTGACCGCTGCGGTTCACCCCGCCATGACTTTCACCGGCAATCCCCACACCGAAGCGCAGCGCATGGCCGGAGCGCGCTTTGCGGTCACGGGTTCAACCCCCGAGGCGGCCGGACAAGCCGAACGCATCGTCGCGCTGCTGGGCGGTATCGCGGTCGAAATCACGGAGGATCGCCGATCACTCTATCACGCGGCGCTCTGTCACGCATCGAACCACTTGGTCACGCTCATCGCCGGAGCCGCGAACTCGCTGCACAATGCCGGGGTCGACGATCCTTCAGGTCTGCTTGCACCTCTTGTTCGCGCGGCGCTCGAAAACAGTCTCGCTCACGGTTTCGCCGGTTTGTCCGGTCCGTTGCTGCGCGGCGACGCGCAGACGATCGGAGGCCATCTCGCCACGATCGAAGCTCACAGTCCCGACCTGCTGCCTGCCTATCGCGCGATGGCGCGCGCCACGCTGGACGAACTGAAACGCAGCGGAACGCCAGCCTCCGCCCGCCTCACCGCACTGGACAGCCTGCTCGCTGTTCCCTAATCGTTCGCGCGTGAACAACCTCCCCATCTCTACGCCAGACATGACCCCGCCCGACCCGCCCTATCTCCGCGGCCTGAACGGTCCGCAGCGGCAAGCGGTGCTCACCACCGAGGGTCCCGTGCTGATGCTCGCGGGCGCCGGCACCGGCAAGACCGCGGCGCTCACCGCGCGGCTCGCGCATATCATCGCGACGCGGCGCGCCTGGCCTTCGGAAATCCTTGCGGTGACCTTCACCAACAAGGCGGCGCGCGAGATGCGCGAACGGATCGGCCGCATGATCGGCGACGCAGTCGAGGGCATGCCCTGGCTCGGCACCTTCCACAGCATCGCCGCCAAAATGCTGCGCCGTCACGCCGAACTCGTCGGGTTGCAGAGCAATTTCACCATCCTCGACACCGACGACCAGCTTCGCGTCCTCAAACAGCTCATTCAGGCCGAGGGACTCGACGAGAAACGTTGGCCCGCGCGCCAGCTCGCCGGTCTCATCGACAAATGGAAGAACCGCGGGCTCGTGCCCGGCGACCTCGACGCCGCCGACAGGGAATCATATGCCGACGGCAAGGGGCAGCATTTCTACGCGCTCTATCAAGCGCGGCTGAAGACGCTCAATGCCTGCGATTTCGGCGACCTGCTGCTCCACATGCTCGTGATCCTGAAGACCCACCGCGACGTGCTCGAGCAATATCAGGAGCGCTTCAAATATATCCTCGTCGATGAATATCAGGACACCAACGCCAGTCAGTATCTGTGGCTCCGGCTGCTCGCGCAGGCGCGCAAGAATATCTGCGTCGTCGGCGACGATGATCAGTCGGTGTATAGCTGGCGCGGCGCCGAGGTCGCGAACATCCTGCGCTTCGACAAGGATTTTCCCGGCGCGACGGTGATCCGCCTCGAGCAGAATTACCGCTCGACACCGCAGATCCTCGCCGCCGCTTCGGCCTTGATCGCGCAGAACAGCGGCCGCCTCGGCAAGACGCTCTGGACCGAACTCGACCCCGGCGACAAGCTGCGCGTCGTCGGCGTGTGGGACGGGCCCGAAGAAGCGCGGCGCATCGGCGAAGAACTCGAAAGCCTGCAGCGCCAGCGCGTGTCGCTTGACCGCGCTGCGATCCTCGTGCGCGCGCAGTTCCAGACGCGCGAATTCGAAGATCGCTTCATCGCGATCGGGATGCCGTATCGCATCGTCGGCGGCTTCCGCTTTTACGAACGCGCCGAAATCCGCGATGCGCTCGCCTATCTCCGTCTCGTCCAGTCACCCGCCGACGACCTCGCCTTCGAACGCATCGTCAACGTGCCCAAACGCGGGCTCGGCGACAAGGCGATCGCGCGCATCCACCAGTTCGCCCGCCACGAGCGCAGCCCGCTGCTCCTCGCCGCGTCGCACATCACTGAAACCGACGAACTGACCCCGCAGGCGCGACGCCAACTCGCCAATTTCATCGCGCAGATGCGGGGCTGGCAGGCGAAGGCCAACGAGCTGTCGCATCCCGAACTCACCCAGCTCATCCTCGATGAATCGGGTTATACCGCGATGCTGCAGGCCGACCGCAGTGTCGAAGCCGCCGGCCGCCTCGAAAATCTCTCCGAACTCGTCCGCGCGATGGAGGAATATGAGTCGCTCGAAGCGTTCCTCGAGCATGTCAGCCTCGTCATGGACCGTGACAGCAACGACACCGCCGAAACCGTGACGATCATGACGATCCACGCCGCAAAAGGCCTCGAATTCGACCATGTCTTCCTTGCCGGGTGGGAGGATGGCGTCTTCCCGTCGCAGCGCTCGATGGATGAGGGCGGCGTCGCGAGCCTCGAGGAGGAACGCCGCCTCGCCTATGTCGCCATCACCCGTGCCCGCCAGCGCGCGAGCATCTATCACGCCGCCAACCGCCGCATCTATGGCCAGTGGACCAGCAGCATCCCCAGCCGCTTCATCGCCGAAATCCCGCCCGAACATGTCGACAGCGAGAACAGCTTCGGTGGCGGGCAGAGCCTGTGGCGCGCGAACTGGTCGGCGCAGGGCGATCCCTTCGCGCATGTCGCTGAACGCCAATCCGCGCGCACAATGACTCGCGGCCCGGCGTGGCAGCGCGCGATGGCAACGTCGACGACGGTCACACGTGCTCCCGCCCCTTCCGAGCGCGGCCCCGCCGCATCGGTCGGCGCCAAGGCGCGATCGGACCTCGCGATCGGAATGCGCGTGTTCCACGAGAAATTCGGATACGGCGAGATCATGGACATCGACGGGAACAAGCTGGAGGTCGAATTCGTGTCGGCCGGCAGCAAGCGGGTGCTCGACAGCTTCGTCAAGGCCACCTGATTTAATATTGTCTACCACTTTAGTTATGATATGCCATCCCACGCGGCCAACGAGTCGCGCTTTGGGAGAATCTGCATGCGAAATAAGCTCTTAGCGGGCGCGATGGCGCTCGCCCTGATCGGCTGCTCGGAAAAGAAGGCCGAAGATGCTGCGATAACCGATACCTCCACTGCCGAAACCGCTGCAACTGAAGCCTCTGCCGATGCAGCAACAGCGCCCCGGATCGGCATCGAAGCCGCGCCCGGCGTCGCCTTCGACTATGCCTATACCTTCCGCCTTGCCGACGACCGCATTTCGAAAATCCAGGAAGAGCACGCCGCCGCCTGCGAAACGCTCGGCGTCCAGCGCTGCCGGATCGCCGATGTCCGCTACCAGCTGACCGATGAAAAACTCGTCGAGGCGCAGACCCAGTTCAAGCTCGACCCCGGCATCGCCCGCAAGTTCGGCGCCAATGCAATCGCCAGCGTCGAAAAGGCGGAGGGTGTGCTCGCCGACGCGAGCGTCGCGGGCGAGGACGTCGGCACCGAAATCCTTGCATCGCAGCAGAGAAGCGCGGGCTCCGAAGCCGAAATCGCCCGGCTCGAAGAACGGCTGAAATCGGGCGGACTCGACAAGCGCGAGCGCGCCGAGCTGCTCGCGCAGATCGGCCAGCTTCGAGGAGAGATCGGCAACGAGCGACAGGCCCGTCGCAGCGGAGAAGCGCGCATCGCCTGGACGAACGTCGCGTTCAACTATGTCAGCAACGGCGGCCTTCCCGGCATTGGCCATGAAAATCCCTTTGCCAGTGCGGGCGAAACATTGATGCGCAGTGGCAGCACGGCGTTGACCTTTGTCTTGACCCTCGGCGCCGCATTGCTGCCGTGGGGCCTCCTTCTGGCGCTGATCATCGCCTTTTGGCGCAGCCGCTTCATGGTCGCCGTCCGCCAGCAGATGCGCGTAAAGCCGCAAGCGAGCGATCCCGCAACTCCGCCGGCCGGCTAACCGAGGCAGGGCGTCGCTTGCAAAGGTCCGGTGCTGCGTTATGCTGAGCCATGACGGGGCAGACGACATGGCTGGACGAGGCACGCGACGCCCACCGCCGCGGCGACATCGCGGCGGAAACCGCAGCACTCGACGATGCGATCCGTGCCGATCGCAGCAACATCGCGGCGCTGCTCGCCATGGCGGAACTCAAGCGCCGCATTGCCGATGATCGCGCAGCGGGCAGCTTTTATCGCCTCGCGCTCGGCACCGCCGCGCAGGCCCGGAGCATCCCCGCCACCCTCCATCCCGGTCTCCGGCGCGCCGAGCAATTTCTGGCCGAGACCGACCGCGCCTTTGCCGATCATCTCCTCGGCCAATTGCGCGGCGCCGGGATAGACGCCGGAACCGCGACGCCGCGCGTGTCGGAAGCGCTCCGCATGCTGGCCGGAGAGCAGCCGCTCTATTTGCAGCAGCCGAGCATGTTCTATTTTCCGGGCCTGACCCAGCGTCCCTTCTTCGAACGAACCGATTTCGGCTGGGTAGCTGGGATAGAAGCCGCGACCGATGCGATCCGCGCCGAACTTCTGGCAATGATCGACAAGGCTTCTGATCGCTTCGGTCCCTATGTGACGGCCAGCCCCGACCGGCCGCCGCCGAACAATCCGCTGCTCGACAAGCCCGACTGGGGCGCGGCGTGGCTATGGAAGGATGGAGTCATTGCCGACGGGATGGACATACTCTGTCCCGCAGCCATCGCCGCGCTGGACCTTGCCCCGCAACCGGTAATTCCGGGCCGCGCGCCGATTGCGCTCTTCTCGCGCCTTAGCCCCGGCACCCATATCCAGCCGCACCATGGCATGCTCAACACCCGCCTCATCTGCCATCTGCCGCTGATCGTCCCCGACGGCTGCGGCCTGCGCGTGGGAGCAGAAACGCGAAGCTGGCGCGAAGGCGAATTGCTGATCTTCGACGACAGTTTCGAACATGAAGCATGGAACCGCGGCACCAGCGACCGCACGATCCTGTTGTTCGAAATCTGGCGCCCCGATATCGACGCCGACGAACGCGAGCAGCTAAGCCGTATCTTCTCGGCAATCGACAGCTACGCCAATCAGTAAAGGGCAAGCCGGGCGCTTGCATCGCGATCGCCGCATCTGCCGCTTTTGTGAAAGGACGGCGCAAAACCCGCCAGCGCTTCCTTCGAGCAGGATTCGCGATTCGCCGCCGATACGCCGGAAAGGTCGCTGGTGGAGCCGAGGGGAATCGAACCCCTGACCTCTGCAGTGCGATTGCAGCGCTCTCCCATCTGAGCTACGGCCCCGCGACCGGCAGCGTCTTAACGACGCCGATTGACAGTGGCAACGGCTTTTCTGACGATGACCACCACCGCCGGCGAGATTGGGAATGGGGGGATTCCGATGACAAAGGCATGGCATTTGACCAGTCGTCCGCAGGGACTGCCGACGATGGATAATTTCGCATTGCGCGAGGTGCCCGAGCCCCCCCTCGAAAAAGACCAGCTTCGAGTACGCAACCTGTGGCTGTCGGTTGACCCCTATATGCGCGGGCGGATGAACGACGTAAAAAGCTATGCCGCGAGCTTCCAGATCGATCAGCCGATGACCGGCGGGGCGATCGGGGAGGTCATCGAAAGCACGCTGGAAGGCTTCGCCCCCGGCGACCTGATCCTCCACATGGGCGGCTGGCGCGACGGCGGCGTCATCGGTCTCGACATGATGCCAAACAAGCTGCCCGCGGAAATGCTGGCGGCAGGCCTGACCCCGCAAACCTTCCTGCACAATATGGGTCTCACCGGCGGAACGGCATGGATCGGCCTGCTCCGCGTTGCCGCAGCAAAGCCCGGCGATACGGTATTCGTTTCAGCCGCCGCCGGCGCGGTAGGTTCAGCGGTTGTGCAAATTGCCAAGGCGCGCGAAATGACCGTCATCGGCTCTGCTGGCGGCGCCAAAAAATGCGCGTGGATCGACGATCTCGGGGCGGATGCAACGGTCGATTACAAGGCCGGCCCGGTGCTCCCCCAACTCGCCGCCGCGCTCGAACGCCTCGGCAAACCGGGTATCGACGTCTATTTCGACAATGTGGGCGGCGAACATCTCGACGCAGCCTTTGCGACCGCCAACGATTTCGCGCGCTTCGCAATCTGCGGCATGATCGACGTCTATAACGACGCGAAGCCGCAGGAGATGAAATATATCATCCGGGCGATCCCGGCGCGGATACGCATGGAAGGCTTCATCTACACCGATCAGTTCATCGACTGCATGGAGGAATTCTATGCCGACATGGGCGGCCTCATCGCCAGCGGGGCGGTGACGATGCGCGAGACCGTGCACGACGGACTGGCATCGACGCCCGACGCCTTTCTCGGCCTCTTCGCTGGCAGCAATATGGGGAAAATGCTGGTCAGGCTCTGACCAGCACGCCCTTTCCGTCGGGCTCAGGTATCGAAACCGACCGACAGGAATCCCGGCATCGGACCGTTCCAGCCATCGTCGGGGCCGTCCAGATCATCATGCCGGGCAGGTGCCGGTTTCCGATCATTACGGGGCTTCCGGTCTTCGCGCGGCTTCGCTTCTGTAGCTGAGGCCGGACGCGCCGACGCTTTCTCGGGCTTCGCAGCGGCTTTGCCGCGTCCACCGCGCGCCGAACGGCCGCGCCGCGGTCCGCCCTCTTGCGCATCGCGATCGGGCTCGGCGACATCGGTCGCCGGCGCGGCGCCGCCATGGATCGGGATCTTGTAGCCGGTCAGCTTCTGGATATTGTCGATCGCCTCGTCATCCGACGGCGTCACCAGCGTAAACGCGCGCCCCTTGGCGCCCGCACGGCCGGTGCGGCCGATGCGGTGGACATAATCGTCGGGATGCCAGGGTGCGTCGAAATTGAAGACGTGGCTGACGCCCTTGACGTCGAGGCCGCGTGCCGCGACGTCGGATGCGACCAGGATGTTGATCGTGCCGGCCTTAAACCGGTCGAGTTCGGCGATGCGGCTCGACTGATCCATGTCGCCGTGGATCTCGCCTGCCTGATATCGATGGCGCTGGAGCGATTTAGCCAGTTCGCGCACGGTCGTCTTGCGGTTGCAGAAGATGATCGCGGTGCCGATATCCTCGGCCTCCAGCAAGCTGCGGAGCGTATCGCGCTTGTTGCGTTCCGAGGTTTTGACCAGGAACTGCTCGATATTCTCGTTCCGGCTTGCAGGACGCGCCACTTCGATCGTCTTCGGATTCGACAGGAATTTGTCGGCCAGCTTCTTGATCGGCGGCGGCATAGTTGCCGAGAACAACAGGGTCTGCCGAGTCGCGGGCAGCTTGGTGCAGATATTCTCGATGTCGGGGATGAAACCCATGTCGAGCATCCGGTCGGCTTCGTCGATCACCAGCAGGTTGCAACCGGTCAGCAAAATCTTGCCGCGTTCGAACAGGTCCATCAAGCGGCCCGGCGTCGCGATCAGCACGTCCACGCCTTTTTCGAGCGCCTTGACCTGGTCGCCCATCTGCACGCCGCCGATCAGCAGCGCCATCGACAGTTTGTGATACTTGCCATATTTTTCAAAATTTTCAGCGACTTGTGCCGCAAGTTCACGCGTCGGCGCGAGGATCAGCGAGCGCGGCATCAGCGCACGGGCGCGGCCGTGGGCGAGGATATCGATCATCGGCAGCACGAACGACGCGGTCTTGCCGGTGCCCGTCTGGGCGATGCCGATGATGTCGCGCATCATCAATACCGACGGAATGACTCCCGCCTGGATCGGGGTCGCTTCGTTATAGCCCGACTCGTCGATGGCGCGCAAAAGTTCGTCGGAAAGGCCGATGTCGGCAAATTTCATAGGATCATCATGTCCGGAAAAGAGGATGCGCCCGGCCTCCCACGCAGGCGAACGCTGCCGCGGCCATTGGGGAAATAGCGATAAAAAGTCAAGAAAAGGCCGCGATAAACGCGATCAATCGTCTTCGCGGACCGGAACCATCAGGCGGAACTTGTCGATTTCGCATTTTGCGCCGGTCCGGGCGTGGATCTGGTCGCGATCCTCGCAAAGCTTTCCGTCCTTGCTGCCCTGCATGTAGAAACCGGCATAAAAATCGAGCGCGCGGCAACCGCGATTGAGCTGTGCGCGTAATCGCTGCTTCTGCCGCGTAATGATATCGATGCTGTCACGCTGCACCGCCTGCATCCCCAATATATTGCGCATGGCGACGCATTTGGGCGCTTTTTTTTCCTTCCAGACGATCGGCAGTTCGGTCGCGCGTTTGGACATCGACGGGCCTGCGGCAAAATTGTTGAGCTGCGAACGCTGGGCGGGCACACGAATGATCAGCTGCTGTTCGATCACCACCTGCCAAAAGGAAGAGGCCTGTTCGGGCATCGGCGCGGAAATCGCGACCAACGGCTCCGGTGCCGCAACGGGCGTCGCCGCGTCTGCCGCTGGCGCAGCGGCCACCAACCACAGGAACGCCGCCGTCAGCACAGTCCTGCTGCCGCTCCTTTGGCGCCCTGACAGAAGATTCCGCTCACCCGTGGCTCCCGCGTCCATGCCCGCTGGACGAAAAGACACTATTCGTCCATCGCCCCCTTTAACAAGGATGATTGAACATCAAATGAACTGCTGTCACCCCCTGCCCGCTTGCGGAACGGGAAATTTCTGGAGTGGACCGGCATGACGCGCCCGCCATCTGCATCGCTGCTCGACGCAATCGCAAACTTGCTCGGCCCGAAGGGCTATAGCGCCGACCCCGATGCGATGGCACCCTGGCTGACCGACTGGCGCGGCAAATATCACGGCCGCGCGGCCGCAATGCTGTCGCCGGCGACCACCGACGAAGTTGCCTCCGTTGTGCGCCTGTGCGCCGAGGCAGAGGTCGCGCTGGTTCCCCAAGGGGGCAACAGCGGCATGGTAGGCGGCGCCACGCCCGATGCCAGCGGCGCCCAACTGCTGCTCAGCCTCCGACGTATGAACCGGGTGCGTCACATCGACGGGGTCGCGCGGCTGGCGATCGCAGAGGCAGGCGTCATCCTCGAAAATTTCCACAACGAGGCTCTTGCGCACGGCCTGCGCTTTCCGCTTACCCTCGGGGGCAAGGGCTCGGCGACTATCGGCGGTCTCGTGTCGACCAATGCCGGGGGCACGCAGGTCCTGCGACACGGAACGATGCGCGCGCTGGTCGCGGGCATCGAGGCGGTGCTTCCCGACGGCAGCGTGTTCGACGGCCTGGCTCCGCTGAAGAAGGACAATCGCGGATATGATCTGCGGCACCTGTTTTGCGGTGCCGAAGGAACGCTGGGTATCGTCACCGCCGCATGCTTGCATCTGGTTCCCGCCGCCGCGGCGCGGAAGACCGCGTGGGTCGGGATCGATTCGCCCGAAAGCGCGCTGATATTGCTGCGCCGTCTCGATGCCGCGATCGGCCGCGAGCTCGAAGGATTCGAGCTTATCCCGCACGACTGCCTCGACGCGGTGCTACGCCATATCCCCCTCACGCGCGCGCCGCTTGGCGTCGCCCAGCCCTGGTATGCGCTGGTCGAACTGGCAGGGGAAAGCGATCAGGCTTTGGCCGAAGTTCTGGAAGATCAGCTTGTAGCGGCACTCGAGGCCGGACTCGTCTGCGATGTCGCGATTGCCAAAAACGAGCGCGAAAGCGAGGATTTTTGGCGCTTGCGTGATTCCATTTCCGAAGCCGAACGGGCCGAGGGCCCGGCATTGCAGCATGATATCAGCGTGCCCGTCGACCTGATGCCCGCCTTCATTGCTGAAAATCCACTCCGGCTGGATGAGACATTTCCCGGCGTCCGCGTGTTGTCTTTCGGCCATTTGGGCGACGGCAATGTTCATCATCACGTCCAGCCGCCGGCCCATGTCGATGGCGCGGCCTGGCTCGCCGAGCATGGCGCGGCGATCAGTCGGCTGGTCTATTCCCATGTCATAGACCTCGGCGGATCGATTTCGGCCGAACATGGCATCGGACAAATGAAGCGCGACATATTGGCCGAACTCGACAGCCCGGCGCGGTTGGCGGCGCTCCGGGGCATCAAGGCGGGGCTCGATCCCGCGGGCATCTTTAATCCCGGCAAGCTGATCGCCTGACACTTCGCCCGGTCTCGGCGATCCCGCACCATCGCCCCCTTGCGCCGCGCGGCGCGTGCCAATAAGGCGCTTTATCCTTTTCGTCCCGACCTTGAGGGACCCTTACCGGAGTTCAATCATGGCCACTGCGCCCGCACCTGCCAATCTGCCGCTGTTCTACAAGGACCTTGCCCCGCTTTCGAGCGTCGAGCATGCCGATTTTCACGCGCGACCGCTCGAAACCGCCGAGTTTCTCGTCGGCCAGCACGCGATTCCGCTGACATCGGACGAGTTTGTTTCGGCCTGCCGTTTCTTCCCGATCGTCTTCTCGGCGGGCGAGAACCCGGTTCCGCTCGCGCTGATGGGCCTGAACGAAGGCATCAACACCTTTGTCGATGACCAGGGCAAGCTCAACAACCCGGTCTATGTCCCCGCCTATATTCGCCGCTACCCCTTCCTTCTCGCCCGGCTTCAGCCCGATTCGGAAGATTTGTCGCTGTGCTTTGACCCGACCTCGAGCGCGCTCGGCAAATTCGACGAAGGCGACGCGCTGTTCGTCGACGGGCAGCCCTCGGAGCAGGTTCAGGCCGTGCTCGAATTCTGCAAGAATTTCGAAGAAGCCGGCCAGCGCACCGGCATGTTCATGGAGGAGCTGAAGAAGGCGGACCTGCTGATGGACGGCGAAGTCGCTATCCAGCAGGAAGGCAATGACAAGCCCTATATCTATCGCGGTTTCCAGATGGTCGATGAGAACAAGCTGCGCGAACTGCGCGGCGACGTGCTGCGCAAGCTGATGCAGAACGGCATCCTCGCCCTGATCTTCGCACACCTCTTCTCGCTGCAGCTGATGCGCGAAGTGTTCGCCGAACAGGTCAAGAGCGGCAAGATGCCACTGAATACCGAACTGCCCGTCGCCTAAGGACAGGTAAAAATATGGCCGCCCTCGCCAGATGCGGGGGCGGCCATCTTGTTTTGGCCGTATTGTCGGCCCGGATGTCGGCGATGCGGCGTTCAGAAGTCGACCGCGACCCCCTTCAACTCCCAGTCGCCATAGCGCACAGGATTCCGCCCGCCGGGCTGATCCTCGGCCTTGTCCTCGTGAATGGCCCGGGGCGACGGCACCGCGCTGTTCGTCCATTCCCTGGGCGCTTTCACATGCGCGGGGCGCTTTACAGCGCGCGGCGTTCCGCCGATGGTTGCGTTCTGGCTGCTGTCGGTCGTCATGCTGGCAGATATAGGATTTTTCATGCTGCACGCCAACCACATCGTTGCTGATCATGGCTGATCGCCGCCCGCGCCGCCGTTCGCCGGGCGAAGCTGATCCTCCGGGTACCTCCACCCGCCGCGCAGCTCTGCGGTTGGTCGACGCCGTTCTGCGCCGCGGCGACCCGCTTGACGTCGCCATGCACGCGGCCGCGCAGGGACTGACCGGCGCCGACCGCGCCTTTGCAGTCGCCATCGCGTCGGAAACGCTCCGCTGGATGGTCGATATCGACGCACTGATCGACAGCGCCACGGCACAAATCCTGCCCGACGACGTCAAATCGCGCGCGGTGTTGCGGATCGCGCTCGCGCAGCTGCTGGTGCTCAAAAGTCCGGGACATGCGGTCGTGGCAACTGCTTTACCCCTCGTCGCGGGCGGGCCGCGACGGCTCGTCCACGCCATCCTGTCGCGTGCGCAGCAAGAAGAATGGCATCTTCCCGGCCGCGCCACCCTGCCCCTGCCCACCGCCGAACGGTGGGCCGAGCAATGGAGCCTGGCGATGGTCGAAGCCGCCGAAGCCGCGTGGAGCACGCCGCCGCCGATCGACCTCAGCTTTGCCGCCGAACCGGGCGCGGAGGAATGGCCCGACGCCGTATCGCTCGCCCCGCATCACCGGCGCCTCCCCCGCGGTCAGGCGGTCGAGGCGATGCCCGGCTATCGCGAAGGCGGCTGGTGGGTGCAGGATCTGGCGGCGAGCCTGCCCGCGCACCTGCTCGGCGCCGGCGAAGGCCGGACCGTGCTCGACCTCTGCGCCGCGCCAGGCGGCAAGACAATGCAACTCGCGGCGGCTGGATGGAATGTCATCGCGGTCGATTCCAGCGCAAAACGCCTCGAACGGCTGCGCGCCAATATGGAGCGCACCGGCCTGTCCGCCGATATCGTCCAAGGCGATATCCGGTCGTGGGCACCCGAAGATCGGGCCGACGCGGTACTGCTCGACGCGCCCTGCTCGGCCACGGGTATCTTCCGCCGTCATCCTGACGTGCTTCACCGTATCGAGCCCCGGCAGATCGCGGAAATGGCCATGCTGCAGGCCGAGCTGCTGGCGCGCGCAGCGCGCTGGGTCAAGCCGGGCGGAACACTCGTCTATGCGACTTGTTCGCTCGAACAGGCCGAGGGCGAGGATCAGGTTTCGACCTTCCTCGACAGCCATGCCGGATGGACTATTGATCCCGCCCGCGCCGGGGAACTGCCCGAAGCGATTGCTGCCGGTGACAAGGGCCTGGTCCGCACGCTTCCCGGCATGCTCGCCGATGCGGGCGGTCTCGATGGTTTTTTCATCGCACGGCTACGCGCGCCGTCAGGTTGAGCTGCGCGACAATCGATAGAGGGCGAGTTCGCCATAATCCTTGGCGAGCTGTACCTTTCCGACATAGTCACAATCGAAATCGCGGGCGTTACGGAGCGCCAGCATCGCGGCGAGCGGCTGCGTGCAATATACCTGGCCTACCAGCGTAACCGGCTCGATCCGGGCGGTGCGCGTCACCTCGGTGCCGTACCATAATTCGTTTCCGACGATCGGATCGACGCCGCGATAGATCGGCCCGAAATGGATGCCCGTCCGCATTCCGGCCTTCTGCCCGTCGAGCCCGAGACCCGGCGGCAGGATATCGAGCCGTTCCTGCATTGCCAGCGCGATCCGCGCCGCCGTCGCTGGGTCGTCGATGATCGCATAAACGGCATCGCCCCACGTATTGCGGAACAATACCGCGTCCCCGAAGTCATCGAGGATACGGCCGATCCCGCCCATCACCTCGCTGGCGAAGATGGGCAATTCGGCTTCGCCCAGCCTGGAGAAACCCGCGAAATCCGCGAATAATATTGCGTACAATCCGCGGCGTGTCCCTTCGGGAGGCTTGGGCGCCGGAGGGAAATCAAGCGTACGGTCGAGGGCGCCAACGGAAATCGTCATGGTTTCGCCGCCATGCTCCTGCCACAACGCGATATCGGCATTGGTTCCGGCAATCGCGGCCGAAGGACGCGCCGCGACGTCGGGATCAACAACGGCAAGCTGGATCGGCGTTGTCTCCAGCTCGCGCGCGCGCAGCTTCGCGAGCCCCATCATCGTGTGCGAACCGAGGACGAACTGGCAATCGTCGCTGACGTAGCGCGAGCCGCTCGCGAAATGGATCATCGCCGCGTGGTCGCGGCATGCGACATAACGCGCCAGCCAGGTCTCGCCGCCCGATAGCACCGACTGGGCGATGAAATCATCCTCCGCGAAGGGCAGCACGACGGTCAGGTCGATCCCGCGCGCGCGCGCCTCTTCGGCGAACAGGATATCCGCGCCGCAAGCCAGGGGGCCGATCAGCGCCGAAAAGGGCTGTGCATCGAACACCGCGGCGATCGCGGCGCGGGCGTTCGCCTCGCCGGCCCCGCCCGCCCGGAACATGCGTCCGCAATAGACCCCGACCGGGGGCGGGCGCAGCAGATCCACGATCGCTCCGGCATGACCGGCGTTGATCGCACCATTTGCGGCGAGGCGCGACAGTTGGCGGCACGTCGAGGCACGGTCTCCGGCGCGGCTCTCCGCCTGATTCCCGGCTGCTCGCGCGGGGGGCAGAGCTTCCTCGCCTCGGTTCAACAGCAGCAGCGCCTCGACCAGCGTCGCCTGATCCCAATAATTGTCGGCGGCGCCATTTGCAGCGATCGGCCCCGCCAATGCCGCAGTGCGCTCCCGCTCGCCGAGCAGTGCATAGAGGCTCGCGGCGTTGATCGCCGGAAAGGAAACGCCCGAAAGGGCCCATGCACGGTCATAGGCGGCTGCGGCCTGCTTCAGCAGCGCCGCGCGGCGATCGCCGCTATGGTCGAAGGCAGCATCCTTCCAGATCCGCCCCGCCAGCGCGAGGCTATCGACGTCGCCCAAAGCGGCAAGGCCGAGCTGTTCATAGAGATGCATCGCGCCCAGACTGTCGCCCGAAGCGGCAAGCGCCCGCACCATCAAATAGCGCAAGCGAGGACTTTCGATACCATCGCGCCGGGCCGCTGCGGCGCAATCGAAAGCGCTCAGCGCGTCGCCCTCTGCCAGCCGATGCGCAACCTCCGCTTCGGCGGCCGCAATTCGGTCCGCCGATCCCGTCACCGCGCCGCTGTTTCGGCTGATTTGAGCAAGGTGACGTTCGCCTTCTCGGTAGCGGACAGTTCGACCGTGTCGCTCGTCGGCCGATACCAGTCGAACTGACTGAAATGTGCGCGGAGCGACTGATCGCTGAAGCGGAACCCGTTGCGTGCGAAAATCTCGTTGCGTGCGATCCGGAGTTCGAGCGCGCTATAATTGCCGAGTTCGTCGGCCGAAAGCAACCGGTCCGAAGAATCGGGAATGATGACGCCGCTGCCACCGACCCCGCTCGGCGCAGAACCGGCGGGGATCGCCAGCGCGCCGCCTTCGACGAGCCGGATATATTTGCGGAACATGAAGCCCGTCGTGCCGTCGGCCTTGCGCACGCGCCACCACGAGCCGGGCTGCTTGTAGGTCAGGAATTTCTCGCCATCGAGCACCTTGCCGAGGATCGTGCTTTTGGCGCTTCGTTCCGAACGGATGTTGGTAAAACCCTCGGGATCGTCGATGATCGCAGCGAGCGTGAAAGCTTCGGCCGGGCTGTCACTTGCCGTCGCGGGCGTTTCCGTCACGCCCTTATTCTTCGACAGGGCGATGGCTTCGGTCGCCGAGGGAGCGGGCTCGGCCGATGGCTGAAGCAGCTTCCACGCGAGCAAGGCTATCGCGATCGCAGCGAGCGCCACAAGCGCCCAAGCGATGGCCAAAGCGTGAGAGGACTTCCGCTCCGTCGGAACAGGCTTCAAATCTTCCGGCAGCGGGGGCGTCGCTGCGGGCGCAGGTGTGGGCCGCGACAGCAGCGCCGCGACAGCTTCGCGTCCGCAAAGCTCTTCGAGGCTCATCAATACCTTGCGCCAGCCGCTGTGTGACGGATCGCCGGTCCAGTCGCGCAAGTCGGCGAACTGTATCTGGTTGAACGGCAGCGGCGGCATCACATCGTCGATCGCCGTCTGCACCAGCTTCTTCTGGTTGCGCGCAACGTCGGCTTCGGCGCGGACCCACTCGGACTGAGCCGAGGCCTGCGACCAGACGACGATCGCGGCCTTCGCGTTGCCGATCTTCTCGGTGATGACGTCACCGTATGAGCGATGCGGTGGCAGCTCGGCGTCCCACCACACGTCATAGCCCGCCGCGGTAACCGCTGCGGCGATATCGGCGACGCGCGCCTTGTTGTCGCGCGAATAGGAAATGAACACGTCGACCATCGGCTAGCCCCCTGTTTTGAAGAGGCTAGCCGCCGGCCGTTCGATTCGCCAGCCTCAGAAAACCGCCTTCGGCGCGCCTTCCTTCATCATCGCCGCGCGCACCATCGGAATCGGGGGGCCGCCATACGACAGGAATTCGTCGTGGAACGCCTTCCACTTCGCCTTGTCACCCTTGGTCCAATCTTCGCGCAGCTTGCGGATCATCAGCTTGCCCATCGTGTAGTTGAGATAGGCGGGATCATAGGTGCCGCGCGCGGCCTGTTGCCGCGCATTACCCTCGTCCTGATAGCATTGCTCCTTGAACAGCTTTTCGGAGTCGGCGACGGTCATGCCCTTGGTATGCAGGCCGATAGCCGACAGATAGCGGCAATCGCGCAGCAGCGCGTTCGAAAGCTGGCCGATATGCGTCTCGGGGTCACCCTCGCCGAGCCCCGCGTCCCACATCATCTCCTCGGTATAATGCGCCCAGCCCTCAGCAAAGGCATAGCCGACGAACAGCTTGCCGAAGATGCTCTCTGCGCGGTTCGAGTGAAGGAAATTGAGGAAGTGGCCCGGCCAGACTTCGTGCACCGACGTGAACATCAGATCCTTACGGCCCGGAACGAAATCGGCCTGCGTCTGCTTGTCCCACGCCGGGTCGGGAGGCGAAATATAATAGACCGATGGCAGGCCTTTCTCATACGGCCCCGGAATGTCGATATAGGCGCTGTTCTGCCGGTTGTACGGCGGCGATTCCTCGACCTGCGCCTGTTCGGTGCCGGGGATCGTAACGATATCCTTCTCGATCAGGAAGGCACGCAAGGTCGGCAACTGGCGCCGTGCCTCGGCGACCGGGCCATCGGCCGGCTTGTCCGCATTCATCTTCTTCATGCAGTCCGCGATCGTCATGCCCGCCGCATAAGTCGCGCAAGCGGCCTTCAGCGCGTCCTGGTTGCGCTTGAGATCGGCTTGGCCGATGCGCTCGAGTTCGTCGAGCGGCGTATCGACGCCTTCGTTGGTCAGGATCATCTTCGAGAATTTCTCGGCACCGAGAGCATAGCCGTCGACGGTCCCGGGCTGCGATCCGACATATTTCGCAAGATCGGTCATCGCCGCGCCAGCCTTGGCGGCCGCGTCGTCGAACTGCTTCTGCAGCGTCTCGTCCTTGACCGAGGCGAAGGCTGCCTTGGCGTCACCCTTATAATAGTCGGCGAAGCCGCCGAATCCCGCCGTGCCATATTTGACGAAGGTGGCGGGCAGCGGGAGTTTCAGGTTCGCCTTGATCTGCGCCGCGGCGGCGGGGACTTTTTCGGCATAGGCGATGAACGCCTTCATCCGCGTCGTCGCATCGGCATAGGGGCGCGCGATATAGACGTTGGGGTCGAGCGCGCCGGTATAAAAGGAGGGGTTCTTCTGTGCGAAATCGGTATCGCGGAGGAAGAAGAGCTGGCCCTGTGCGACGTGGACCAGATAGTCGCGCTCGAATTTTTCGGCGTCGGTCATCTGGCCGTCGAACGCCTTCGCGTCGGCGATAGCCTTTTCGAGATAGGCGGCCTGCTTCTCGATGCCCTCGGGCGACCAGTCTGGAAGCTGCCCGTCGAATTCATGCTTGCCCTGATAGACGGCGAAATTCGGGTTGAGCGGGAAATAACCCTCGAGGAAATTGTCGCGAAACTCGGTCCAGTTCTTCGCGCTCGAGGCCGTAGCCGACTTGTTGTCCGATGCGTTGCACGCGGTAAGGACCAGCAATGTCGCGACCATCGCCGCGCCGCCAAAGCGGGCAAATTTGTTCTTCATTCGAGTATCTCCCTGACTCCTGTAGCTCGCTTCTGCCAGCGGGCCGGATAGATGGCATCCGATAATCGACGAACGGCAAAGCTATGCTATCTGGACAGCGGCGAAAAGCGGGCTACGGCGGTGGTCAATGGCGACAATCCCTCCACCCGAGGGCGAAGATCCGGTAGTACCGGTATCGACGCCCAAAGCCCCCTC
This sequence comes from Sphingopyxis sp., assembly GCA_032154175.1. Classification (GTDB taxonomy): domain Bacteria; phylum Pseudomonadota; class Alphaproteobacteria; order Sphingomonadales; family Sphingomonadaceae; genus Sphingopyxis. The sequence continues at coordinate 27,256 of JALDYH010000030.1, forward strand.
ACCGCTCAGCTATCCCGACTTCCGATATTTCTGGGTCGCGCGTTTTACAGCGGTGATGGCGACGATCGCGATGGTCGTTGTGATCGGCTATCAGCTCTACGACACCGCCCGTACCGATTACGGCATGTCGATCAAGGAAGCGTCGTTCCAGCTCGGACTGCTGGGGCTTTTCCAGTTCGTTCCGCTCGCCATCCTGACTCCCGTCGCGGGATGGGCGGCCGACCGGTTCGAACGGCGCGGCGTCGCGATCTTCTCGAATCTCATCGACCTTCTCATCGCCGCGACGCTCGGCTGGTTCACCTGGCACGACCAGCTGACGCTGCCGCTGCTATTCGGCCTCGCCGCGCTCCACGGCGTCGCGCGCGTCTTCTCGGGCCCCGCGATGAGCGCGATCGCGCCCAATATCGTACCGCCTGCCGTTCTCCCGCGCGCGATCGCGATGAGCAGCATCGCCTGGCAATCGGCTTCGGTGATCGGGCCCGCCGCGGGCGGCCTCATCTATGCCGCGCATCCGGGGTCGGTTTACGTCTTTTCCGCGATCCTGCTCGCCGTCTCCGCCTTCACCCTCAGCCGCGTGCGTCCGGTCTTGCCGCCGCCAGCCGAAGTCCGCCGTCACCCCTTGCGCGAAATGGTCGACGGGCTGCAATTCGTATGGATCGAGCGCTTCCTGCTCGGCACAATTACCCTGGATCTATTCGCGGTCCTCCTCGCAGGGGCGACCGCGATGTTCCCCGTTTTCGCCCGCGACATATTGCACGCGGGGCCCGAAGGCGCAGGATTGATGCGTGCTGCCGTCGCATTCGGATCGGTCGGCGTGGCTGTCGGCCTCGCCATCCGCCCGATCGAGCGCAACGTCGGGGTGAAAATGCTATGGGCGGTGGCAGCGTTCGGGGTCGGAACGGTCGTGTTCGGACTCTCGACCAACCTGATCCTGTCACTCGTTGTGCTGGTGACCATGGGCGCGGCCGACATGTTCTCGGTCTTCGTGCGCGGGACGCTGATCCAGCTCAACACGCCCGATCACATGCGTGGCCGTGTCAGCGCCGCGTCGGGCCTCGCGATTTCGGCGTCGAACGAGCTTGGCGAGATGCGCGCCGGCGCGATGGCGGCGGCACTCGGTCCGGTCAGCGCGGTGGTCGTCGGTGGCGCAGCGGCGGTGGGCGTAACCGCACTTTGGGCATGGTTATTCCCCGAACTGCGACGCGCGCGGACGTTCGAACCGCAGTTTAAACAGACCGGCGTTTAGCAACCCGCCATTCGCCGCATCGCACGCTCATTCCGTCCAAAGTCTATTGTCAATTTATTCAGTTGAGTTATCTAGCTGTTACCCGTCTCCGCGGTTTCCCTCTCTCCCACGATGGAGTGACCGCCATGCATGATTCGAATATCCGCTACAAAATCCTCACCATCCCCGGCCTTTACAACAGCGGCCCGACCCATTGGCAGAGCCTGTGGGAACGCCGGTTCACGAACTGCGAGCGAATCGATCTCGGCGGCTGGGACGAGCCGCTCAAGGACCAATGGGTCGAGCGGATCGCGGCGGCGATCGATGCCGAACACGAGCCCGTCCTCGTCGCCGCCCACAGTCTGGGCTGCCACGCCTTTGCCCACTGGTTCGCCGCCGCCAGTAGCGTCGCACGCGACCGCATTGCCGGAGCGCTGCTGGTCGCGCCGCCCGACCTGACGCAACTCCGGCGCGACGAGCGTGTCGCGACCTTCACCGACTCGCCCGCGCTGTCATCACAGGTGCCAATGATCGTCGTCGCCAGCGATGATGATCCCTATGCCAAAACCTCGCATGTCTGGCGCCTCTCGCGGCATTGGGACGCGCGTTTCGTCAACGCCGGGCCCTTTGGCCATATCAACGCGGATTCGGGCATCGCAGACTGGCCTTATGGACAGTATCTGCTCGCGTCGTTACAACCCGTGCCGACGCCGGCGCTGGCGGACGAGGCACTCTGGCTGCGCGCCGGAGACTGGCCAAATCGAGTCCGCCGCGACCCGCGGTTCGAATTCAAGGAAAGAGCGCACCGATCATGAAAGCCAATTCGATCCTCGATACCATCGGGAACACGCCGCACATCCGCGTGGCCAGGCTGTTCCCCGACGCCGAAGTCTGGGTGAAATCGGAACGCAGCAATCCCGGCGGGTCGATCAAGGATCGAATCGGCCTTGCGATGATCGAAGCTGCCGAAAAAGACGGCAGCCTGAAAGCCGGCGGCACCATTGTCGAGCCGACGTCGGGTAACACCGGCATCGGCCTCGCGATGGCCGCCGCGGTCAAGGGTTACAAACTGATCCTGGTCATGCCCGAAAGCATGTCGGTCGAACGCCGCCGCCTGATGCTTGCCTATGGTGCGACCTTCGACCTGACGCCGCGCGAAAAGGGCATGAAGGGCGCGATCGAGCGCGCAATCGAGTTGGTCGAAACCACTCCCGGCGCGTGGATGCCGCAGCAGTTCGAGAATGAAGCGAACATCGACGTCCACGTCCGCACCACCGGTCCCGAAATCCTTGCCGATTTCAAGGATACGCCGATCGACGTGCTGATCACCGGTGTCGGCACCGGCGGGCACATCACAGGCGCCGCACAGTTCCTGAAAGCCCATTGGCCGAACCTGAAGGTCTATGCGGTCGAACCCGAAGCCTCGCCGGTCATCTCGGGCGGCCAGCCCGCGCCGCACCCGATTCAGGGCATCGGCGCCGGTTTCATTCCGCGCAATCTGCACACTGATTTGCTCGACGGCGTGATCAAGGTCGATGCCGGCGCCGCGAAGGATTTCGCGCGCCGCGCCGCGACCGAGGAAGGCATGCTCGTCGGCATCTCGTCGGGCGCAACGCTCGCGGCCATCGCGCAGAAGCTCGCCGAACTTCCCGCGGGCAGCCGCGTGCTCGGCTTCAACTACGACACGGGCGAACGTTATCTCTCGGTTCCCGATTTCCTCCCGGAGATCTGAGGCTCTCTCGTGCGCCCCGATGGCAATCAATCGGCGTTGCCGTTGCGGCGCGACTGGGCGGGCTGGCTGTTTGTCCTGATCGCGGTGGCGGCGATTGTTGCCGTGCTTTACGCGAGCCAAGCCACAAACGGCAGTAGCCGGCACGCGCACGTCAGCCCGGTTGCGCCGCCCGCCGACGTTATCCCCGAAGTCCAGCCGATGGAGCTGGCCCCGGTCACCCAAGATGATGCGCGCACGCAGAACGCCGAGGTCGCGCTGATCACCAAGGGCTTCGTCGCGGCGCGGCCCTTCGTCTACGCCGGCGGCGGCGATGCGAAGGCGCGCGCGCGCGACTGCCTCGCCGCGGCGATGCTTTACGAGGCTGGCGACGACGCCAAAGGGCAACAGGCGGTCGGTCAGGTGGTGATCAACCGCGCGCGGCATCCGGCGTTTCCAAAATCGATTTGCGGCGTCGTTTTCCAGGGATCGGAACGCACGACCGGATGCCAGTTCACCTTCACCTGCGACGGCGCATTGAACCGCCGTTATTCGGACGCGGCGTGGCAGCGCGCACGCAACAATGCCGACATGATGCTGTCGGGCGGGACCTATCCGCCGGTTGGCCTCGCCACCCATTATCACACCGACTGGGTGCGCCCCTATTGGAGCGACAGCCTCGAGAAGATCGCGATCGTCGACACACATCTCTTCTTCCGCTGGCCGGGGTTCTGGGGCACGCCGGGCGCGTTCAAGGGCGCGGTGTCAGGAAGCGACGGTCCGGTCGCAAAGCTCGCGGCGATATCGCCCTTGCACGCAATCGCGCTGGGACTGTCGACCGATATCGCGACAGGAGTCGACGCCAACGCGGCGGTCGGCGAAGCGCGCGTCGTCACCGGCGCGGGTGAAAGCGCGGGCCGTGATACCATCTATACCCAACTCGACCGCAAGGCGGCACCCGAAAGCTTTGTGACCACGGCGCTGCGACTGTGCGGCGACAAGCCCTATTGCAAGTTCATGGGGTGGACCAACCCGACACTGAAACCCGACAGCGACGCGATGAGCGACACCCAGCGCGCCGCGATGACTTTCTCCTACCTCCGCGACGACAAGGCGGGGTTCGAAAAGGCGCTCTGGAATTGCAGTGAATACAAGCGCGACGATGTGCGCCAGTGCATGAAGCGGTAGGGAAGAACCCGTTCGCGAACGACCGTTATGGGGTGCAAGCGGACCTTATCGCCTATCTGACGCTCGCCGGATCAGCCCTGCGTCGAACATCGCCTCCAACATGGTGTCGGGCAAAAATCTCATCTCTGGCACTTTGTCAAAGGCGATCACACCAGACTCGCCTTTGAAATTGGGTCGTGGCGCAGTCATGCTGGCGCAAGGGATGGCATCGAAGCCGTGCGCAGCTTCAGGTCGGATCACATCGCCCTTCTTCAAGTTGCCCTTATAGACGTGAAGAACCCTAAATTTTACCGGGTCCACGTGGTGATTGATTACGACGCCAAATACGATGTCGGTTGAGAAACGATAAGCAGTTTGCGCTTCGGCCTCCATGGTAGGCGGAGTGGCAGAGGCAGACACAGGATCGGGGGGCAAGCAGGCCCAAGCTGCTTCAGACATAGCGGTAATTGCCAAAGCGAATATCAGCGCAACACGTATCATGATTATCAAGCCTCACGTGACGTAGGCAGTTCATGCTTGTAAGAGAGCGACTTGTCTATGGCAGCTATCGGCCGAGAGCTGCCCCCGATGTCAATCGCCCCGCACCGCCCCATGGTTCGCATCGCCGAACATGTTCGACCATTCCTTCGCGTCGAGTTGCTGGTGGCGCCCGACATATTTCGCCGGGGGCTTCAGATCCTCGCGCGCCATCGCGCGGATAACCGCGGGGCGTTCGCGGATACGTTCGAACCAGCCGTGCATCGCGGGCCATTCGTCGAGCCCCATCCCCATCACGAACGCCGACGCGCGGCCCGGCCAGATCGCCATGTCGGCAACGCTATAGTCGTCACCCGCGACATAGGCGCTTTTCTCCAGCCTTTTTTCGAGCACGGTGAGCAAGCGGTTCAGCTCCTTGGTATAGCGTGCCACGGCATACTCCTGTCCCGCCGGCGCGTAGCGGAGGAAATGGCTCGCCTGCCCGCCCATCGGCCCGAGCCCCGCGACCTGCCATGTCAGCCACGACAAGGTTGCCGCACGCGCGGCACCCGATGACGGCAGAAAGCGCCTGCTCTTTTCCGCAAGATATTGCAGGATCGCGCCCGACTCGAACACCGTCACCGGCTCGCCCCCGCCCGCCGGATCGCGATCGACAATGGCGGGAAGCTTGTGGTTCGGGTTGATGCGCCCGAACTCTGCCGTCAGCTGATCGCCGTCGAAGATGTCATAGGGAATGACTCGATACGGCTCGCCGATTTCCTCGAGCATGATCGCGATCTTTTGCCCGTTCGGCGTCGCCGAATAATGGAGGTCGATCACCTTACAGCACCTCGTGGATCACATGCCGCACCCCGAAATCGGTGCGCTCGCCGACCCCGACCGCGAGGACGCCGTTGAGCCAGCCATATTTCGCGCTCGCGGTTTCGAACACCGGCGCGATTCGCAGATAGTATCGCGAAGCCTCGGCATCGGGGACAGCTGGATCGATAAAAGTCGCCCGCACATCGTCGGGGATGATGTTGCGACCGGTGTAGCTCAGGTAGATGAGGTCGCCGTCATCGGTCTGCCACACCGCGCGGGCATCGAAAGTGCCGACCGAGGCACTGTCGCCGAGCCGCCCGCTGCGCGACCAGTTGCCGCCGCCCGGCAGAACCATGCCGTTGATACGCGGACCGAAAAACCGGCCGCCGCTGATATAACCGAGCCGCTGGTCGCCGAAGGGCGACGCGCCGATACCGATGATCCCGCCTCCGACTTCGAACTCGGCGGTGCACAGATAACGCGTCGCGAGCGCTGGGGGGGCCGCCTGCTGATTTTCTTCGTTCATGATGCGAATCCTCTCTTCCTGCCTATGGACAAGCATAAAACCATTAGTATACTAAGGGTCAATCAGATTGACGGATCGGAAGCCATTCCGGGACCG
>JALDYH010000031.1:0-33228 GCA_032154175.1 Sphingopyxis sp.
GCAGGCGTGCCGATCGATTCGGCGGCACCGAGCACCGCGCGCGAGGCGACGAAGCCCGAAACGGTGGTCGCAAAGGCGTGCGCCATGCCGGCAAGGCTCCACACGCCGACGCCGATCGCAAAACCCCAGCGCAGCCCGACGCGATCGATAAACCAGCCGGTGCCGAGGAAGGCGAGCGCGGCGGCGAACTGGAAGGCCGAAGCCATGTGGCTGTAATCGCGGTCGGTCCAGTCGAATTCGGCCTGCAAGGTCGGTTTCAGCAGCGCGAGGATCTGGCGGTCGACATAGTTGAGGACGATCGCGACGAAGACGAGCCCCACCACGAGCCAGCGGCGTTTGTCGGCGATGTGCGCCAAGATCGTCTCTCCCCGAATCTGTTTGTCACTCGATGAGATAACGTTGTCATATCGGAATGGACAGCGGTTTTTTATCCGGGTGCGCGCAGGCCGCCGATCGCGTCCCGAAGGACCGCGGCCGACGGCCCGCCTGCCCGTCCTTATGCGTCGATCAGCGCCGGATCGCCATCATCCGCATCGACGATATTGCCCGACTGGCGATCGAACAGCCGGCGATACTGGCCGTCGGCGTTCGCGAGCAGCGTTTCATGGTCGCCGTCCTCGATCACCCTCCCCTGATCGAACACGAGGATGCGGTCGAGCGTGCGCACCGTCGACAAGCGGTGCGCGATGACGATCGCGGTGCGGCCCTTCATCAGCCGGTCCATCGCCTGCTGGATCAGCGCCTCGCTTTCCGAATCGAGGCTCGACGTCGCCTCGTCGAGGATCAGGATCGGCGCGTCGGCGAGGAAGGCGCGGGCGAGCGCCACCCGCTGGCGCTCACCGCCCGACAGTTTGACACCACGCTCGCCGACGAGCGTCGCGTAACCGCGCGGCAGCCGGGCGATGAAGTCATGCGCATTGGCGAGGTGCGCCGCCGCCTCGACCTCGGCCCGGCTCGCTTCGGGGCGGGCATAGGCGATATTGTCAGCGAGGCTGCGGTGGAACAGGATCGGTTCCTGCTGGACGATCGCAATCTGCGCGCGCAGCGATTGCTGGGTCGCGTGCGACACATCCTGTCCGTCGATCGTCACCCGACCCTCGTTCACGTCGTAGAGCCGCTGGATCAGCTTGACGAAGCTCGTCTTGCCCGATCCCGAATGGCCGACCAGGCCGACCCGCTGGCCGCCGCGGATCAGGACGTCGAGCCGCTCGTAGAGCGGCGTGTCGTGCCCGCCATAGCGGAAAGTGACGTCGTCGAAGCGCACCTCGCCTGCCCCGATCCGGATCGGGGCGGCGTCCGTCCTGTCCTCGATCCCCAGCGGCTGGTCGTGAAGATCGACCAGTTCCTCCATCTCGTTCACCGAGCGTTGCAGGTGATGGATATGGAAGCCGATGTCGACGAGATAGCCGTGGACGACGAAATAGCTGGTGAGCACATAGGTCACATCCCCGGGCGTCGCGGCCCCGCTCCACCAGAGCCACAGCGCCGTTCCGCCGATCGCACTGCGCACGCCCCAGAGCAGCATGATCTGCGCGCTGCCCGACCAGGTGTAGCGCATCCATGTCCGGTGCGTGCGTTTCGCCCATTTGGCGAGCAACGTCTCGACGCGCGCCTCTTCGCGGTCCTCGGCACCGAACGCCTTGACGACGGCGTTGGAGCCGATCGCATCCGACAGGAGGCCACCAAGCTTCGTATCCCACGCGTTCGACAAGGTCGCGGCGGGCGAGGCCCAGCGTGCGGCGAGCAGGACGGTCATCGTCACATAGAGCGCCGCGCCGATGCCCATCACGAGCCCGAGCACCGGCCAGTGCCAGCCGAGAAGAAGCATCGTTCCGAGGAGCACGACAACCGACGGCAGCAATTGCAGCAACAGCACATCGTTGAGCGTGTCGAACGCCCACATGCCGCGCGTGATCTTGCGCACCGTCGAACCGGCAAAGGCGTTGGCGTGCCAGTCGGTCGAGAAACGCTGGACACGGTGGAAGCTGCCCTGCGTCACGCCCTGCATCATGCGCAGGGTGAAGGGAATGATGCCCGCCCAGGCGAAATGGCGGAGCACCACCATCGCGAGGCCGAGCACCGCCATCGCCGCGAACAGCGCAAGCGCGCCGTCGCGCTGGCCCACCGTCAGTGCGTCGATCAGGCGTCCGGCGTACAGCGGCACGAAAATCTCGGTAACCGTCGCGGCAGTGATGAACAGGGCGATGAAGGCGACGCGTCCGCGCTGCCCGGCCCAGTGACGGAAAGTGAAGTCGAGGACGCGGCGGATCGAATCCGCGCGGCCCTTGTCAGGTGTCGATGTCATATCATGAACCGGCGCGGGAAGCGCCGTCTCCAAAGCGTTATATCAGGGGGCGATCCGGTCGGAAAACCGGATCACGGAGGCTTCAGGACCTAGTGGTCGAAGCGCTCGAAGGCTCGAAACCTTCCGGGAGGGCATGATGCGATCGAAAATTTCATTTGAGCCCTCCTTTCTTCGCGTTGGAACGGATCGCCGATGTACCGGCCCGCCTCGGGCTTGGCAAGTCTCTGTTTTCCGTGCCTGCTTGCCCCGGCCTGCCCTGCCCGCTCAGCCCCCTGGCGCCGCTGTCGATCCCCGCACGATCAGTTCGTGCGGCAGCTGCCGGCGCTCGACCGTCTCGCCGAATTCGAGCAGCAGGTCGGCGGCAGCGTAGCCGAGATCGCGGATCGGCTGGCGGATCGTCGTGAGCGACGGCCAGACGACCTGCGCGAGGTCGGTGTCATCGAAGCCCGCGACGGACAATTGTTCAGGCACTGACACGCCCATGCGATGCGCCGCGGCGAGCACGCCCGCGGCCATTTCGTCGCTGCTCGCGAAGATCGCTGTCGGCGGTTCGGGGAGCGCGAGCAGCGCTTCGGCAGCGGCGGAACCCGATTGAAAATCGAACTGGCCGGGGTGGACGAGCGCGGCGTCGAAACCGATCCCGGCCCGCTGCAAGGCCTGCCGGTAGCCGGTCAGGCGCTGGCCGCTGGCGAAATAATTGGCGTGGCCGGTGACGAGCCCGATGCGGCGATGGCCGAGCGAAATCAGATAGGCGGTCATGTCGTCGGCCGCCTGGACGTTGTCGATGTAAACCGCCGATGTCGCGGTCAAATCGGTGCCCGGCTGGACGCGCACGACGGGGATCTTGCGGTGGAACAGCTCGGCAAGCGCGGTGCCTACGTCGGTCACCGGCGGAGTCATGATGATGCCGTCGAGCTGCGCCTGATCGATCAGCGCGCCGATATCGTCGACGAGCCCGGGCGAATTGATGTCGCACGGCTGGATGATCATGCGGAAATTGGCCTCGCGGCAGCGCTGTCCGACGCCAGCCTGCATGTTGAAGATATAATAGGGGCTGGGGTTGTCGTGGATCAGCCCGATCTGGAACGAGCGCCGCCCTGCGAGCGTGCGCGCGGCGAGGCTGGGGTGATAGTTGAGGCGCGCGACCGCCTCCTCGACCTTTTGCCGCATGTCGTCGCTGACATAGCGTTCCTTGTTGAGCACGCGCGACACGGTCTTGATCGACACGCCGGCGACGCGCGAGACATCCTTGATCGTCGCCCGGGTCATGCGCGCATGCGCTCCGTCCCCGGCTGGCAAATCCTTGTCACGGCTGCGCGTCTCCCCGTTCGGCCTTGCTGACCATCGTTGTCTGCTTTGGCGTGTCACGCCACGCACCGCAAGAGATGCCTTGCTTGCCCGCACGGGTTGGAGATAAGACGCGACCTTATGACAGCGTTGGACAGAAACGATTTGACCTCGATGCGCCATGCGCACTGGAACAATTTGCCTAGCGGCGGGGACCTGTTCGGCGAATTGCATCTCGCGCAGACCACGGCCGGGACGGCGCCGAAGGGCAGCTTCTTCCCCGGCCTTGCCGCCTGCGCAGCGGCATCGGCCGCAGCGGCCTGGCTATCCGACCATTATGGCTTTCCGATCATCCTGCTCGGCCTGCTCGTCGGGCTTGCGCTCAATTTCATCTCGGCGAACGAGGCGACGCACCGCGGGCTCGATTTCGCGTCGCGCACTTTCCTGCGCATCGGGATCGTCGTGCTCGGATTGCAAGTCACCTTCCTGCAGATCGCGGTGCTCGGACCGGTGCCGTTCGTCGCGCTGATCATCATCATGACATTGACGATGGGCGCGGGATTTCTGGGCGCGCGGATTTCGGGCCAGTCGCCTTACGCCGGGCTGCTTGCGGGCGGCGCGACGGCGATCTGCGGCGCGAGCGCGGCGCTCGCGCTGTATGGCGTGATCGGGCGGCAGCGGCTGTCGCAGGCGCAATTCGCGCTGACCCTAGTCGGCGTCTCGCTCGCGAGCGCGCTCGCGATGACCATCTATCCTTTGCTCGCCGCACGGTTCGGGCTGAGCGATGCGCAGGCGGGCTTCCTGATCGGCGCGTCGATCCATGACGTCGCGCAGGCGATCGGCGGCGGTTACGCTTTTTCCGACGCGGCAGGAGCAAGCGCGACGATCGTCAAGCTCGCGCGCGTCGCGCTGCTCGCGCCGGTGGTCGCGCTCGTCGGGCTGCTGTTGAAGCCCGAGAACGGCAGCGACACGCGCATCTGGCGCCGCCTTGCCCTGCCCTGGTTCATTGTCGCCTTCTTCGCGATGGTGACGCTCAATAGCCTTGCGCCGATCCCCGACACAGTGCGCAGCGGCGCGCTGACCGCTTCGAAGGCGCTGCTGCTGCTCGCGGTGACCGCGACCGCGATGCGAACGCGGATGGACCTGCTGCTCGAAATGGGCTGGCGCGCGGGTGTGCCGGTGCTGCTCGCCTCGCTGACGAGCTTTGCCATATCGCTGCTGTTCGCGCTCGCGATTATCTAAAGCCCGAGCAGCTTTCGCGCGTTGCCCGAGCGGATCTTGGCGCGCTCCTCGTCGGTGAGGTCGAGTTTGGCGAAAGCCTCGAGCGTCTTCGGCAAAGAGATTTGCGGGAAGTCCGACGCGAGCAGCACATGGTCGACGCCGACGTTGCGGATCGTCCAGACATATTCGGCCTCGATCGGCGAGTCCGCCGCAAGGATCACGCTCGCCGAAATGTCGAAATAGATATTGTCGGCAAAGAGATTTTCGGCGGTGCGCGCTAGTGCGAGAATGTTCCAGAAACGAAAATTGAGGCCGCCCATATGGCCGAAGATGAATTTCGTCTTTGGCGCCGCAAGCGCAAGGTTGAAGAGCTTTTCGCTGTCGCCCGGAAGAATGCTGGCGTTGTCCATTACAACGGTCATGCCCCGGTCGCCCGCGCGCTTGACCAGTGTGAGCACGCGCGGGTCGGCGGCGTCAAATTTCTGGGTGTGCGGGTGGATCTTGAGCAGCTTGACGCCGCGCGCGGCGACGCGGTCGATTTCAGCAAGCGCGGCATCGCCGTCATAGGGATGGACGGTCGCGATGGCGATCATGTCGGGGTTCTTCGCTGCGAGCCCGATCAGCGCGTCGTTGCGTTTGCTGATGTCGGCGGGGTTGCCCGCGAGTGCCTGGTTGGGGCCGCCGAACCACATGACGCCGAACGCGTCGACCGGTTGGCCGGCTGATTTGAGTTGTGCCCGATATTCGGCGACCGACGCCTCGCCATTGTGCAGATGGACGTGAGTGTCGACGATGCCCGTTTGGCAAAAGGCCGAAGCGAGAGGTGTCAGCAGGGCGATCGAAAGCAGCAGCGCGCGCATGGTGGCTCCAATAGGCAAAGGTCGGGGATGCCCCGACCTGCCACAAAGCCCGCGGCTTACCAAGTGGATGGTCCCACTGCCGCTCGCATGGGGTCAAAGCGAGCCGCAGCGGGCCGGGTTGACTTATTTGCGGACGGTGACCTTGAGGTAGGTCGCCGGAATTTCGGTGCGATCGGCACCCCCGCGGTTTTCGCGCTCGAACAATTGTTCGAGCTCGGTCTGAAGTTCGGCGCGCCGGCCGCTCGCCCCGGCGGCGGCGAAAGCGTTCATCGTCGGGCCGTAATAGTCGCGAAAGATCGTGAGAAATTCGCGCGGCGTTCCGGCATGGCGGAAGGTGTAGGTCGCGCGTTCGCAGGTGATCCGGTCCTGCGCGATGCCCGCAGCGCCGAAGCGTTCGCGCACCACATCTTCCTGTCCCCAGGTCACCGGGCTGATGAAGCCTTCGGGCGGTGGCGGGGTGTAAGCGGCGCAGATCTTGAGCACATGCGCGATGAGGGTCGGATCGCCGGGAATCCAGTTGCCCATCACAATGCGCCCGCCGGGGCGCGTCACACGGACCATCTCCGCCGCGGTGTCGAGCGGCCGCGGCGCGAACATCGCACCGAAGATGGTGACGACGAGGTCGAAGCTGTCGTCGGCGAGCGCATCGAGGTGCGAGGCGTCGCCCTCCTCGAAGCGCAGGTTCGAGAGGCCGGCTTCACGGGCGCGGACATTGCCGGCAGCAGCGAGGTTCGATGCGATGTCGACGCCGAGCACGTTCGCGCCGCGATACGCCGACGGCAGCGCAGTGGTGCCATCGCCGCAGCCGAGATCGAGCACGTCGAGGCCGGCGTGGACACCGAGAGTCTCGATCAGTTCATCGCCGCTTTCGCGCATGCAGGCCGCGAGACGGGTAAAATCCCCCTTCTCCCAAAGAGCCTTGTTCGGGTTTATGGTCGTTGATAGATTTTCGGCTTGCGGCGCGGCGGGGGCCGCTCCGGGCTTGATGGTTGCGAGCGTCACTACGGTCTCCTTGATCCGAACCCGGGGGTGGTTCGATAGGACGCTCAATAGGCTTTCCGTGGTCCCATGCTTGAAGACGGCATGGAGAATTTATGGAGAAATGCTGTTTTGTCCTTCGGCGCGTCCCTGATCTACCGCTTTGGAAGCTTCGAACTCGACCCGGGCAAGTTCGAGCTCCGCGAGCTCGGGGTGGCGAAACATCTCGAGCCGCAGGTGCTATCGCTGCTGATTCTGCTCGCCAGCAACGCCGATCGCCTCGTCAGCAAGGACGAGATCATCGAAAAGATCTGGGGCGGGCGGATCGTCTCCGAGGCCGCAGTGGCGTCGCGCGTCAAGGCGGCGCGGCAGGCGCTCGGCGATGACGGCAAGGAACAGCGTTTCATCCGCACGGTTCACGGCAAGGGCTTTCGTTTCAGCGCGCAGGTGACATTCGACCAGAGACAGGAGCCAGCGCGGATCCTTGCCGCGACCTCCGCCGAACAAGCGCCCTCCTCCACCGCAACGGAAGAACGGCCGTCGATCGCAGTACTTCCCTTTCACCTTGTCGGCGGCCCCGGCCCGCTATCGGTCGTCGCCGACGCGCTTGCCGACGAGCTGATCGGCGACCTGTCACGGCTGCACTGGCTGCTCGTGATCGCGCGCACGTCGACCTTTCGCTTTCGCGGACAGGATATCGGATGCGAGCAGGTCGGGGCGGCGCTGAACGTCCGCTACTGCCTGACCGGGACGCTCGAGGAAGCGCGCGGCAAGGTCATGCTGTCGGTCACGCTCGCGCGGACGTGCGACGGCGCGGTGGTTTGGGCCGACCGCTTCACCGCCGGAGGCAACGAATTGCACGAATTGCGCGGAGAAGTGCTCAACGCCGTGATTGTCAATCTGGAGACGCGTATCATCCAGAACGAGGTCGAACGCGCGCGCCGGATGCCCGAGGGCGGGCTCGATGCCTGGTCGTCCTACCATCTGGGGCTCGACCATATGTTCCGCTTCAACCGGTCGGACAATGCGCGCGCGGCGTCGCTGTTCGCGCAAGCGCTCGCGCGCGACCCCGATTTCTCGCGCGCGTTGTCGGGCCTGTCCTTCACGCGCTTCCAGGATTGTTTTCTGCAATATTCGCCCGACCCCGATGCGATGGCGGAACAGGCGCGCTCGTTCGCGGAGCGCGCGGTTCAGTGCGATCCGCTCGACCCTTTCGCGCACCTCAACCTCGGCCGCTCGCTATGGTTCGCCGACGCGGTGCCCGAAAGCATGGAGCGCCTGTCGGCGGCGATTACGCTCAGCCCCAATTATGCGCAGGCAATCTATTCGAAGGCGTGGGCCGAGATGACGCAATGTGACGTAGCCCACAGCGACGAAAATGCCGGACTGGCGTTGCGCCTGAGTCCGCTCGATCCTTTGCGTTATGCAATGCTGGGAGTGCGTTCGGTCAGCGCCTTGATGCGCGGAGATCACCAGAGCGCGCTCGAATGGGGCGAACGCGCGGCGCAGTCGCCGGGGGCGCACAAGCATATCGCGGTGATCGCCGCGATTGCAGCGGAGGCATCGGGCAATCACCAGCGCGCGGCGCAGTGGATCGGCCGCGCGCGGCAACTCGATCCGCAGGTGTCGCAGGCAAGCTTCCTGCGGTCCTTCCCGTTTGCCGCGACCAGCGGACGCGAGACGATCGAACGGGCGCTGCGCGGTACGGGGCTCTGACACCGTCAGAACCTCGCGCTTTATCCTAGAGCGCCGATCCGCCGAGCTTGTAGGTCAGCTGCATGAAAACGCTGCGACCGACGCTGTCGAACCAGCTGGTGTTGTAATAGGGATAACTGGACCAGGTCGGATCCTTCACCGGCATCTTGTCGAAGACGTTCCGCACCGTCAGCGACCCGCGCATATGATCGGTGAAATCATATTGCAGCGTCGCGTTGAACAGATAGCTCGCCTTGATAAAGGCATCTTCGTCATAGTTGGGCAGTTTGCCGAGACGCGTGCCCGAAAAGGTAAACTGCGCACCGCCCGACGCCCAGGTGATGCTGCCGTTCGACTTGTCACGCGGCAGATAATAGCCGCTGTCCGCCGCCAGCTTGTTCTCGATCGGATCGCCCGTGTACTGGACCAGACTGTGCTTGAACACATGGCTGTGCGCGAGCGACAGGGTGAAGTCGCCGAAGCTGGTCGGCAACGTGCCGCGGAAGGCAACGTCGATCCCGCTCGTCTTTTCGCGCGCGACGTTGATCGGGTTGATCGAGATTGATTCAATCTGGTTGACGAGCGGACCGCTGGCGAAGCGCTTGATACGCGCGAGCGCCGCCAGGCAGGTCGGCGAGTTCGGGTCGAGCGTGGTTTGATCGTTCCCGTCGGGCCGGCAATCGGCCTCGTCGCGCGTCAGTTCGCTGGCGCGCAGGTCGTTGACCTGATTGTCGAGCGACACACGGAAATAATCGACCGACAGGCTGATCCGGTGCGACGGAGAGAAGACGAAACCCGCGGTCAGCGTTTTTCCGGTTTCGGCCTTGAGGTCGCGGTTGCCGCTGCGCTGCGCGACGATGTCGACGTCATAATCCTCGCAGTCGCTGATCCCCGCGTCGGGATCATCCTGCCGGCAGGTGTAATAATCGATCACGCTGCTTTCGACGTTGCCGGGGCCGGTGAAGAGATAGTGGAGATCGGGCGCGCGGAACGCGGTGCCATAGGCGGCGCGGAACAGCAGGCTGTCCGTCGGGCGAACCTCGACACCGCCATTATAGGTGAATTTGTCGGCATGACGCCCGGCATAGCCGAAGCGATCGTAACGGCCGGCGCCGGTCAGCGTGACGAAATCGAGCACCGGAACACGCACCTCGCCGCCGATCGCGGCATGGCTGCGCTTGCCCGCGCCGTCGCTGTCCTTCCAGCTGTAATAATAGTCGGTGAGCGCGAGTGGATCGGGACGCAGATTATAGCCCTGCTTGCCATATTCGGCGACCAGCGCGATCCCGACAGGACCCGCGGGCAGCTGGAACAACTCGCCGTTGGTCAGCGTCGCCTGCGCATTACTGGTCCAGCTATAGGGGCGATAGACGGTGTCGGCCGAGATGCTGTCATATTCGGCGGGGGTCAGCTGGCGGTAGAGATTAGCCGGGTCGGCGTTGAACGACGGATAATCGTCCTCGCCCAGCCCGTCCTGCTCGCCGAGGAAAAAGGCTTTCGCCTTGCTGTTGATGATCTGCGGCCAGCGGACGATCGACTGGTACCGGCTGTAGTTGAACGACGCCTCGTAATTCCATGCATTGCCGAAATTGCCGCGGATACCGGGGGTGATGCTGTAGGTCGTCTGCTTGCTGCGCTGCATCTCGAACCCGCCGGTCTCTTCCGGCGTGAACTGACGTCCCCAATCCTCGATCTGCCCCGTGAAGCTGTTGTAGAAATAATTGTCGGCGCTGCTCGACGATTGTTCGAAAGCCCAACTCGTCGTGTCGTACATCAACCGGACCTTGCTGATCCCGAGCTGCGCATCGACGAACAGCTTGGCATTGTCCGAGAGTTCATAGGTCGCGGTGGCAAAGCTGTTGAAGCCCTTGCGGCCCGAAACGATCGTCCCGTAGCCGATCGATTCCTTGCTGCCGCAGAAATCGCCATAACGCGGGCGGTTATAGAGCGCGACGGTGCCGAAATTGAGGTTCGACAGCGCCTCGCACGTCCCGTCGTCGGGCGTGATATAATCGTCGTTGTAATCGGCACGATAGAAGGTGCGCCGCGGGACTGCAGTCGAGGGGAGCGGACTGTCGTCGGTGCTGTCCTGGATCTTGCGCTGATAGGCCCAGAGCGGGCGCTGATCGAGATATTCGATCCCGCCGACGATGCTGAACCGGTCGGTCGACCAGCCGCCGGTCGCGGTCACGCGATGCGACATGCCGCCGCCATGCTGGGTCCGGCCATGACGATAGTCAAGCGTGATGCCGTCGAGCCTTTCCTTCATCTTGAAGTTCACAACGCCGGCGATCGCGTCCGAACCATAGATCGCCGATGCCGCGCCGCTGAGGATTTCGACCTTGTCGATCAGGCTGACGGGGATGTTCGAAATGTCGGTGAAGTTGCTGCGACCGATATAGGGCAGCGGGAAGTCGGCGATGCGGCGGCCGTTGACCAGCACGAGCGTATGGTTGGGGCCGAGGCCGCGCAGGTCAACCTGTTGCGCGCCGGGGGTGAAGTCGGCGCTGCTGCCCGATTGCGGGCTTTGCGTCTCGCCGCTGTTCTGCGTCATCGCGGCCAGCAGTTCGGGAACGCTGGTGTAGCCGTTGGCGCGGATGGCATCGGAATCGATCGTCGTGACCGGCGAAGGCCCCTGATCCTTGATCGTCGGGATGCGCGATCCGGTGACGATGATTTCCTGTTCGCCGCCGTCGGCTGCATCCTGCGCGAACGCCGGCGCGGCCAGCGCAGGCACGCAAACGCCCAGCCCGAGAGCAATCCGAAACGCGCGTTTCCCGAAATTCGTCATCTAACAACCCCTTGTCTTTTACCGGCGCGACTCGACCCCACGCGCCGCCCCACCGGACATTTCATTCTCTCGACCAGAAAACGTCGATAATTTCAATCATTATGGTGAAACGGGAAATCATATTGTCTTTTGATATGATCATTATGTAACATTACACCGATCAGGGGTCGCCAGAGGGAAGACGGATGCTGCGTTCGATTATGCGGGGATTTTGGTTGCTGCTTGCTGCGATGAGCCTGTCGCTCGCGCCCGCAGCCGCGAAACAGGCCAAGGAAAAGCCTTACGAACATTATGTGTTCGGCAAGCTCGACACCCCGACCCCCGGGCCGGTATCGGGCGGGCTGCTGTTGATGGGCGGCGGCGACCGCAATATCGATTCGATGAAGTGGTTCTTCGGCAAGGCCGGAAACGGCCATATCGTCGTGATCAGCGCATCCTATGGCAAGGAAATCGGCAAGGAATTCTTTCACGAGATCGGCGGGATCCAGTCGACCGAAATCTTCGTGTTCCACGCGCGGTCGCAGGCGACCAACAGGAAGATCCTCGACCGGTTGAAGAAGGCCGACGGAATCTTCATCGCGGGCGGCGATCAGGCGCGTTATGTGCGCTATTGGCGCGGCACCCCGGTCGGCGACATCCTCAACGCCCACGTCGCGGCGGGCAAGCCGCTCGCCGGCACCAGCGCGGGCCTCGCGATCCAGGGCGAGAAGCTGTACGGTGCAATGGACGATGGCAGTATCCGCAGCCCCGAGGCGCTCGCCGATCCCTTCGGCCCCGCGAACACGATCGAAGGCGATTTCCTCCACTTCGCGCTGCTGAAAGGCATCGTCACCGACACGCATTTCAAGGAGCGCGAGCGGCTCGGTCGGCTGTTCGCCTTTGTCGCCAAGGCACAGGTTGGCCGCGCTGCGAGCGAGCCCGCGATGCTCGGCCTCGGCGTCGACGAGAGCGCCGCGCTCGCGGTCGAACCCGACGGTACTGCCCGCATCTACGCAACCGAGCCCGACGGCTATGCATGGGTTGTCGATGGCGCGGGACTGCGCGGCCTGGAGCAGCGCGGCCCGCTCGATGCACCGCGTGTCAAAGTCATCGGCGTCGGCCCCGGCTCGGTGCTCCACCTGCCCTCGGGGCAGGTCGATGCGCCGGTGTTCGAACGCAATTATACCGCGCGCGCGGGCGAGATCGTAGAGGTGCCGCGCTGGTCGCTTGCGATCCACGGCGGTGCGGGCGTGATCGAACGCGGGTCGCTCCCCCCCGAAAAGGAGAAAGCCTATCGCGCCGGGCTCGACGAGGCGCTGCGCACGGGGAGCGCGGTGCTCGACAAGGGCGGCGCGGCGCTCGACGCCGTCGCCGCGGCGGTGCGCGTTCTCGAGGACAATCCGCTGTTCAACGCCGGGCGCGGCGCGGTGTTTACGGCGGAGGGCAAGAACGAGCTCGATGCCGCGATCATGGACGGCAAGACGCAAAAGGCCGGCGCAGTCGCCGGGGTCACGCGCACGCGCCATCCCATCGATCTCGCACGCGCGGTGATGGACGACAGCCCGCATGTGATGCTCGCACGCGACGGCGCCGACCGCTTCTCGCTCGAACGCGGGCTCGAACAGGTCGACGCGAGCTGGTTCCGCACCGACGAGCGCTGGCAGCAATTGCTGGCATGGCGCGCAAAACAGCAAGCGGCGATCGACCCGACGCATCTGTTCGGCACCGTCGGCGCGGTCGCGCTCGATGCCGAGGGTAATCTCGCCGCCGCGACCTCGACCGGCGGCATGACCGGCAAGCGTTGGGGCCGCATCGGCGATTCCCCGATCATCGGCGCAGGCACCTATGCCAAGAACGGCCAGTGCGCAGTGTCGGCGACCGGGTCGGGCGAATATTTCATCCGCGAAAGCGCCGCGCGACAGGTGTGCGACCGCGTCGCGTGGAAGGGCGAGAGTCTGAAGGACGCCGCGCAAGGCGCGATCATGGCGGTCGGCGCGGTCGGCGGCGACGGCGGGTTGATCGCGATGGGTCCGGACGGACGCCCCGCCTTTGCCATCAACGATCTGGGCATGTATCGTGGGCGGATGAGCGCCGGGGGGTCTCCACAAACCGCCATCTTCGCCGACGAAAAGTTGGCCGACTGATGCCGCAGCCGGGCGTCAATCTCGACGAGATCGACGAACGTTTGCTCACCCTGCTGCGCGACGATGCCCGACAAACGATCGCGCAGCTCGCCAAGGAACTCGGTATCTCGCGCGGCGCGATCTACTCACGGCTCGCGCGGCTGGAGGAAGAAAATGTCGTTGCCGGCTATACGGTGCGGCTGGGCCATGCGTTCACAGCAAGCCGCGTGCGCGCGCACATGATGATCAAGACGCTGCCGCGCTATCACCGCGAGGTCGAGCAGGCGCTGGCATCGTTCGCACTCGTTCAGGCGATCCACGCGATCAGCGGCGAATATGACATCATCGCAATGCTCGAAGCCGAGGATGGCGCACAGCTCAACGAACTGATCGACGAGATCGGCCTGCTCGACGGTGTCGAGCGTACGACGACCTCGGTGATCCTCGCTACAAAAGTCGAACGCTAGGGTCTAGTTCGTCCAGTAGATATAGTCCTGCCCGTCCTTCCATGGCGCATCGAGCGGGACGTCGATGCGTACCGGGCCTTCGACCAATCCGGGCCAGATCGGCTTTGCCATGCCCTTGTTCTGCACCTCAATCATCGCGCGAAGCGCGGCAACGCGCCGTGGATCGCTCGCGGCAAGATCGTGGCGTTCGGTCGGATCGACGGCAAGATTATAGAGACGCGCCTTTTCGGGACGCTTGGTCACCTGCAGCTTCCAGTCGCCTGCGCGTACCGCGCGATAGTCGCCCGAGCGCCAGAACATCGCGGGTCGCTTGGCGGGACCCGCGAGGATATCCTCGCTGTCGATCGTCCGGTCACCCGGCAATGTCGCACCCGCAGCCGCGGCGATCGTCGAGAAGATGTCGAGATGGCCCGTCATGTCGGCGCGCCGCGTCCCTGCGGCGATCCCGCCCGGCCAGCGCATGAATAACGGCGTCCGGATTCCGCCTTCGAAGAAGGTCGCCTTCCAGCCGCGGAAGGGCGCATTGAGATCCTGCATGCCATTGTACCAGGCGCCGCCATTGTCGCTGGTAAAGATGACGAGCGTATTGTCGTCGATCCCCGCCTCTTTCAATTTCGCCATCACGTCGCCGATACGCCGGTCGAGCTGCGCGATCATTGCGCCATAGACGCGCGTCTTGTGATCCTTGATCTGCGGGAATTTGTCATAGTCGGCCCTGGTCGCCTGCAGCGGCGTGTGCGGCGCGTTGAACGCGAGGTACATGAAAAAGGGGCGATTCCTGTTCGCCTCGATCGCCTCGATCGCCTCGTCGGCGAAATAGTCGGTCATATGCCCCTTCGGATGGAAGCGCTTGCTGCCGTTGAAGGTCACGGCGTGGCGCAAATTGGCCCAGATGAAGCGGTCGATCGGATCCCACGACAGTTTCGCATTGACGCTGTCGGGATCATCCTCGGGCAAGAACATCGCAGCGCCGGCGAGGATCGCGAGGCTTTCGTCGAAACCTTGTCGCTGCGGTTGTAGCTGCGGCGCCTCGCCCAAATGCCATTTGCCAATGTGGAGTGTGTGATAGCCTGCCGCCTTCACCGCCTCGGCGATCGTTACCTCGTTCGCGGGAACGCCCATGTCGGGATAGGCCGGGATGTCGTCGGTGACGAGTTCCTTGTGGAAGATCGCCCGGTGCGGTCCGACGCCTTCGCCATGTGCGAGGTTTTCGGCGAATTCGATCGGTACCGCGGTATATTCAAAGCCGAAGCGCGTCGGATAACGCCCCGTCATCAGCGCTGCGCGCGACGGTGAACAGGTGGCGTTCGCGGCATAGGCGGTGGTGAAGTTGACCCCCTCGCGCGCGAGCGCATCGATGTTCGGCGTCTTGACGATCCCGCCCGCAACCCCGCCGCCGTTCAGGCTGATGTCGTTGTAGCCAAGGTCGTCGGCGACGATCAGGATGATGTTCGGCGGGCGCTTGCCCTCCGGTGCTTTCGCCGGCCCCTGCTGCCACGCAACCGCGCGATTGGGCTGCACCGGATCTTTCCAGTCCTGAAGAATGCCGGGGATCCGGTATTTATTCGCCTCGAAGGCCCAATAACCACCAGCCCCCGCCAAAGCCAGGACGCCCAGTGCAACCCACCTTTTCTTCATCTTCGTCCCCCGATCCCGTGCTCTCGGCTTGCTTCGAAACTATTGACACTATATGTGTCACTATATCGATCGATACGCAAGATTGTTTGACCCCGGCGCCAAGCTGGGCCAGCGGAGAAGCGATGAACACGGTGAGCAAATCGGTTGTGCCAGGGGTCGTATCCGAACGGGTAGACGGCCGGCGCGAACGCGGCCGGTCGAGCCACAAGCGCATTGTCGAGGCGATGATGGAGTTGATCGTCGCGGGCGACCTGTCGCCAAGCGCAGCACGCGTCGCCGAAGAGGCAGGCATCGGCCTGCGCACCGTGTTTCGGCATTTCGACGACATGGATGCGATATATGCCGAGATAACTTCGACAATCACCGAGCAAGTGATGCCGATCGTCATGGCGCCTTATCCCGATCAGGAATGGCGCACCAATGTCCGCGATCTCGTCCGTCGTCGCATCCGTGTGTTCGAGACGACCCTTCCCTTCCGCCTCGCCGCGAACATCAAACGTTACCAGTCGCCCTTCCTGATGGGGCAGTACAGCCGCGTCGTGATGCTCGAACGCGAGTTGATTCTGCGGCTGCTTCCCGGCCCCGTTCGGGCCGACCGGATCAACGTCGAAGCACTTTGCGCCGCGCTGTCTTTCCACACCTGGCGCACGCTGCGACACGACCAGAGCCTGTCCGCCGAAGACGCCGGAACGGTGATGGGCCAGATGGTTGACGCGATGCTGGCGGCAATCGTCGAAGAGCGTTGATGCGCGGAGCTTCGCTCCTGTTGTCGCTTGCCTTGCCGGGCGCGCTCGCGGCGTGCGGTACGGCGAAGGATACGCCGCCCGCCGAGGCCGGGGCGCCCGAATGTCCCGCGATGCCCGCGCAGGATTATGCCTGGATTCCTGGCGCGACCTTTGCGATGGGCGCCGACGCGCACTTGCCCGAGGAAGGTCCGGCGCATGAGGTCAGGGTCGCGGGCTTCTGGATTTCGACGCACGAGGTCACCAACGCCGAGTTCGCCGAATTCGTGAAGGCGACGGGGTACAAGACGCTCGCAGAGCAGAACCCGCCGAAACTGCCGGGGGCGCCGCCTGAGATGCTGGTTCCCGGATCGGCGGTCTTCACCGCGCCGACCGACGGCAATCCGAACTGGTGGCGCTGGGTGGTCGGGGCAGAATGGCGCCATCCGGCCGGCCCCCGGACGAATATCGACGGGCGCGCTCGCGACCCGGTGGTGCAGATCGGTTATGACGATGCACTTGCCTTTGCCAAATGGAAGGGGAAGGCGCTGCCAAGCGAGGAACAATGGGAACTCGCCGCCGCGACCGGCGGGGCCGACCGCAAGGCGCCGGTCGACAAGGCGGGCAAGCCGCAGGCCAATTATTATCAAGGCGCCTTTCCGGCGCGAGATCTCGGCACCGACGGCTTCACCGGCCGCGCCCCGGTCGCTTGCTTCCCCGCTGACCGGCATGGCGTCCATGACCTGATCGGCAATGTGTGGGAATGGACCACAAGCAAAGCGGGCGGCGAGAGCAATGTGATCAAGGGCGGCAGCTTCCTGTGCGCCGCCAACTATTGTGCGCGTTACCGCCCCGCCGCGCGCCAGTTCCAGGAACGCAGCCTAGGCACCGACCATATCGGGTTTCGTCTGATCGACACGGCGCGCCCGGCGCCGGCGGCACCAGTTCCAGACAAGGGCTGACAGCAGCACGACGATCCCGCCGACCCAGAGGCCGAGGCGGATCAGGCGCGGCTTGCCCTGATGTTCGAAGGCATAGCGATTGATCTGTTCGTCGGCGGTATAACCCGCGGGCATATCCAGCACGCCGTTCGCCTTCGCATAGGCGCGGTAGTCGGCCATCATCGCAGTGAAGCGGCCGGGCTCGGCGGCGGCAAGGTCGCGCGTCTCGCCCGGATCGTCCCGGAGATTGAAGAGCCGCCATTTACCGTCGCCGGTCGGCGCGAGATTGCGCACCAGCTTGTAATCGCCGCGGAACAGCGCCGCATTCCCTGACAGCTCATAGCCAAGCGGCGCGTCGCCATGGACGCTGCCAGCCTGTCCCCCAAGCATCGGAACGAGGCTGCGGCCGGTAACGGACTCGACCGCCTGACCCTGCCATGACCCGCCATGACCGGACACGCCGGCAAGCTCGGTCAGCGTCGGCAATATATCGGTGACGTGCGCGAGGCCATCGTTGATACCGCCGGCACGAATTGCGGAATTTCCCGGCCAGGCGATGATCAGCGGCACGCGCAGGCCGCCTTCGGATGCAGTGAATTTATAGCCCGCGAACGGCGACGCGGCGGCGCTCGCCCAGCCCGGGCCGATCGCGGAAAAGCTTCCGCGTCGGCCGATGTTCGCGGTCGCAAGGTCGTACTGAATGTCGAGGAACAGGCGGTTGCGCAGGCTGCTGAACGGGTTGGTCGGCTCGGCGCCATTGTCCGAGAGAAAGACGAAAATCGTGTTCTCATAGTCGCCTGTAGTTTTCAGATGCGCGACGAGGCGGCCGACTTCGCGGTCCATCGCGGTCGCCATGCCGCCATAGGCCTGCATCACGCGAACCGCCGCCGCGCGCTCGTCGGCGTCGAGCTTCTTCCAGTCAGGGGTGGTCGCCATCGTCACGATCGGCGCGCCGGCAGGAACGATGCCAAGCGCCGCCGCACGCTTCGCACGCGCGGCGCGAAGCGCGGTCCAGCCATCCTTGTACATCGCCGAATAGCGCGCGATGTCGCTGTCAGGTGCCTGCACCGGGATATGGTTGGCGAGGAAATTGACCGAGGCGAGGAAGGGTTTGCCGCTTTTACGGTCGGCCTCGATATAATCGATCATCCGCTGGACGACGAAGTGCGACGAGTAATAATCCTTTGGCAAGGTCGCGGGCTTGCCATTCTCGGTCCAGGCGGCCGTGTCGTACATGCCCTCGATCGGGCGCTGTTCGAAATTGTCGGCGCCGGCATCGGCGAGGCTGTAGGCCCGGTCATAGCCGCGCGCATGCGGCAACCGCTTGGCATCGCTGCCGAGGTGCCATTTGCCGGTAAGGTATGTGCGATAGCCTGCGGCCTTCAACAATTGCGCGATCGTCACTACGCGCAGGTTCATCACCGTGTCGTAACCGGGCTTGCCGCGATGCTCGTCGGGGATCGTCTCCGGCATATTTCCGAGGCCATTGCGGTGGTTCATCACCCCCGTCTGGAGCATCGCGCGCGTCGGCGAGCAGGACCCAGCTACATGGAAGTTCGAGAAGCGCATTCCCGCATGCGCGAGCGCGTCGATATTCGGAGTCGCGATTTCGGAGCCGAAGGAACCGACGTCGGAAAAGCCCCAGTCGTCGGCGAGCAGGATCACTATATTCGGATGCCTTGACGCCGATTTTTCTGGTTGCGCCTGCACAGGCGCTATGCCGAGCAGGGCGCCGATTATGATGATGGCAGCACGCCGGGACCCGCCTAAGCGACCCGGCATTTAGTGGTCCTCCTGCGCACTGCCATCACTCCCACCCCCTCGGGATATGGCACTTACTATGTCAATAGATCGCCAAGTCAATGGGGGTGATGCAGCGGCCTTTAACCTTAACGTTCGCGATAGTCCGGAGCCCGCTTTTCGAGAAAGGCGGCAAGCGCTTCGCGATGGTCTTCGGTCGCGGACAGGATCACCTGCTGGCGGTCCTCGATCGCCATCGCGGCGTCGAGGCTCGGCGCGTCGATGTTGAGACCCAGCGCCTGTTTCGAGAGGCGCAGGCCATAGGGCGAGGTCGCGAGCATCTCGTTGGCAAGCGCGAGGCCGCGGTCGAGCAATGCCTCCTCGTCGACAATCTCGCTTACGAGGCCCGCGCGCAGCGCGCGCTCGGCGTCGATGAAGCGGCCGGTCAGGATCATCTCGGACGCAAGGCTGGCGCCGACGAGGCGCGGCAGGAAATAGCTCGACGCCATGTCGCAGCCGCCAAGGCCGATGCGGATATAGGCGGCGTTCGCGCGGAACGATGGCGCCGCGTAACGCACGTCGGATGCAAGCAACAGCGACAGGCCGCCGCCGCACGCTGCCCCATGCCCCAGCGCGATGACCGGCTGCGGACAGGCGCGCATCTTGCGATAGATGTTGCCGATGCTGGTCTGGGTGCGCAACGTACGAAGCACCGGCGTCTCGTCCGACGAGCGGTCTTCCTGAATGTCGAGCCCGGCGCAGAAGCCGCGCCCCGCGCCGCGCAGGATCACGACGCGGACATCGGGGCGCTCGGAAAGCCCGCCGAAATAGGTATTGAGCTCGCCGACCAGCCCTTCGTTCAGCGCATTGAGCCGCTCGGGCCGGTTGAGCGTCGCGATCTCGACCGCGCCGCGCGCCTCGACCAGCAGCTCGCTCATAACGTCTGCCCGTCGTCGACGGTGATCACGCTGCCGGTGATGCCGAGCGCCGCGTCGGAACAGAGCATCAGCAGCGGCGCGTGCAGGTCGGTGGCGGGCCGCATGCGTTGGCGCGGGAAGCTCTTCACCATCGCCGCGCCGGTGTCGCTCTCGAACAGTTCGGCGGTCATTTCGGATTCGAAATAGCCCGGCTGGATCACATTGACGCTGATCCCGCGCCGCGCCCATTCGCGCGCCAGCGCCTTGCCAAGGTGGCGCACCGCCGCCTTGGTAGCGCCATAGACCGAGGTCGCGGGAAAGACCTTCTCCGCCGTTATCGAGCCGATCAGGACGATGCGGCCATGCTGTTTCTCGCGGCTGCCCGCCTTGTCGAGGCGCTTCGCACCCTCGGTCGCAGTCAGGAAAACGCCGCGGACATTGGCGGCGAGCAGGAAATCCACGTCGCCCGCCGACAGGCTCATCGCCATCTTCTCGGTCGCGACCCCGGCGTTGGCAACGATCGTATCGACGGTACCGAACGTCGCCTCGGCGGCATCATAGGCGGCGATCGTCGATGCCTCGTCGGTGACATCCATGCTGACGGCAACCGCTTGCCCGCCTGCTGCCTCGATCGCGGCGACCTGCTCGGCGAGCTTGTCGGCGCGGCGCGCGGCGAGCACGACCTTCGCCCCCGATGCGGCCAGTGCCTTCGCAAAACCCGCGCCGAGACCCGAGGAGGCCCCTGTCACCAGCGCCACGCGTCCCGTGAGGTCGAACTTCGGTTGTTCCGCCATCAGACTTCCTTTCCTTAGCTTGCTTCGCATTGGCCCCGATTGACGTTTACGTCAACCAGAAGGCCCCTCACGAAAAACTGCGAAAAACATGTTGACGAGTCCATTTTGTTCTCTTAATGTTCTCATGTGCACACCAAACCTCATCCCCCGTCGCGGCTGCCGAGCGCGGCGGGCGGGGGATAAAGGTTCCTCCCTTTCGCATTCTCCGGCGCACCATACCACGAGCCGATGGCGGGTCTCGTCGCGAAAGCCGCCAAGCTTTTGAGCTGGCACAATCTCCGGCATTGATCGCGGTGGCAAACGCCGTCACAAAAGGCCTTGTGGGACTGGACGAAGCAAGGGGCCTCCATATGACACGATCGTTCGACCTCGGCACGGACCGGAGCTGAGCCGATGCACGCCGTCGAAGCCTTCGAACTCATCCTCGGGCTGCTCGCGCTCGTCATCGGGCTGCACTGGCTGGCGCTGAAGCTGCGCTGGCCGCCCGCGACCGCGCTCCTCGTCGGCGGCGGCGCGCTCGCCTTCATTCCAGGCTTGCCGCAGATCTCGCTCGATCCCGAACTGGCACTTGTGCTGTTCCTGCCGCCGCTGTTGATGGACGGCGCCTATTTTACCGCGCTCGGCCGGTTTCGTCGCCACCTTCCCGGCATATTGTCGCTGGCCGTCGGCGCGGTGGTCTTCACGACGCTGGCCGTCGGCGTGGTCGTGCATATGATCCTCCCCGACCTGCCCTGGGCCGCCTGTTTCGCATTGGGCGCGATCGTATCGCCCCCCGATGCGGTGTCGGCACGCGCGGTGCTGAAGGGCGTCCATTTGCCGCGTCGGCTCGAGGCTTTGCTCGAAGGCGAAAGCCTGCTCAACGATGCGACCGGCCTGATCCTCTTCCGCTTCGCCGTCGCCGCGACGCTGAGCGGGGTGTTCCACACCGGCGAAGCGATCCAGAGCTTTGCCTTCGTCGCGATCGGCGGGGTGATCGTCGGCGCATTGGTCGCCGCGGGCTGGATATTCCTTGCCAAGCGACTCCAGGATCGCATGCTCGTCATGCTCATCACTATTTTGCTATGCTGGGCGGCCTATCTCGCGGGTGAAGCCGTGCATGTGTCGGGGGTCATCGCGACCGTCACCGCGGGGCTCGCGATGGGCTGGTACCAGCACGAGATATTGTCCGCCGACGTCCGCCTCCGCGCCAATTCGGCGTGGTTCATCATGGTGTTTGTCCTCGAAGCACTCGTCTTCATCCTGATCGGCTTTTCGCTGCGCGGAGCGATTGAGCGGATCGGCGGGATCGAGGCGATGCCGCTCTCGTGGACCATCGTGATCGCTGCCGTCGTGATCACCCTCACGGTCGCGCGCTTCGTCTGGGTTTTCGGGTCGGAGGCGGTTCTGGGTATCGCCCGTACGCTAGGACTGAAGCGCGCGCGCCCGCTGGGTTGGCGGCAGGCAACGGTCTTGAGCTGGGCCGGGATGCGCGGCGTCGTGACGCTGGCGGTGCCACTCACGCTGCCCATCGATATGCCCGGCCGCGACCTGATGCTGATCTGCGCCTTTGCTGTGATCTTTGTGACCGTTGTCGCACAAGGGTCGAGCCTCGGCATGCTCATTCGCGCGGTCAAACCCGTCGATAGCGATCCGCCCGCGAAAATGGCGCTGCCCGCCGCGGAGGCCGCGATGGCGCGCGCGCGCTTCGCGGTGATCGAAAGGCTTGCCTATGACGAAAATGGCACGCTTATCCATCCGATGATGCTCGAAGAGCATCGCAAGCGGATGAATTTCATGGAGCGCTACGAGGCCGATGCAAGCACCGCGATGGACGGGCTACGCTCGCATTTCGACGTCCTGCTCCAAGCCATCGCCGCCGGGCGGGCGGAGTTGCTCCGGATTCATCGCGAAGGACTGATCGAGGACGAGGTGCTTCACGAACTCGAACGCGATCTCGACGTCGAGGAACTGGCGATGACCCTACAGTTCGGTGAACAAGCCTAGCGCGCCGACGACTGCGAATAGGGTCGCACGCCCGGCGCCTTGCCCCACGCGGTATCGGGCTTGGCCTGCATCGTGAAGCGCAGCGTGCCGCCGCTGCGGATTTCGGCGTCCGAAATCCAGCTGCGCGCGAGCGGCGTGCCGTTGAGCTCGACCTTGCCGACGTAGCGGTTGGCGTCTGACAACCCCGCCGTCTCGACGGTGAAGCGCTTGCCGCCGGGCAGATTCAGCACCGCGCGATCGACGAAGGGGCGGCCGATCACATATTGGTTCGACCCCGGCGCAACCGGGTAGAAACCAAGCCCGGTGAAGACGAGCCACGCCGACATCTGGCCGAGATCGTCGTTGCCCGACAGGCCGTCGGGCGTCGGCTTATACTGGCTGTCGACGATCTGCTTCAGCCGCTCCTGCGTCCGCCACGGCGCGCCCGCATAGGCGTAGAGGTACGCGACATGGTGGCTCGGCTCGTTGCCGTGGATATATTGGCCGATCAGCCCGGCGATATCCTCGGCATGGCTATAGTCGAGCTTTGAGTTGTCATAGTCGAACATCGCGTCGAGTTTGGCGACGGTCTTCGCGTCGCCGCCGAGGATGCGGAAGAGCGCGGCCTGATCCTGCGGGACGAACCACGAATATTGCCAGGCATTGCCCTCGGTATAGTCCGAGCCATAGTTGATTGCGGTCGGATCGAAAGGCGTACGGAAGCTGCCGTCGGCCTTGCGCGCGCGGAGCCAGCCGGTCTTCGCATCGAAGCTGTTCCGCCAGTAGCCGGCGCGCTTGTAGAAGCGATCGGCGATGTCCTTGCGGCCCATCTTTTCGGCCATCCGCGCGATCGTCCAGTCGTCATAGGCATATTCGACCGTCTTCGACGCCGCCTCGGGCTCGCGGTCGATCGCGACATGGCCGAGCTTCATATAGTCGCCGAGCCCGCCATAGGGCGCATATTCGGCGCTCGCGACCATCGCGTCCAAAGCCTCGTTCGCATCGAAATCGCCCACGCCCTTCATATAGGCGTCGGCGATCACCGGAACGGCGTGATAGCCAATCATCGTCCAGGTTTCGCGGCCGTGGAACTGCCAGACGGGCAGGATGCCGTGCGGGCTATGCTTGCGGCTCGCGACAAGTGATTTGACGATGTCGCTGTTGGTCGCATCGGGTGCGACCAGCGTGAGCAGCGGGTGCTGCGCGCGGAACGTGTCCCAGAGCGAAAAGGTCGAGCGGAAGGTGAAATCCTTCGCAGCATGGACCTGATCGTCAGGGCCGCGATAGCGCCCGTCGACATCGCTCCACACGCTCGGAGCGAGCAGGCTGTGATAGAGCGCGGTGTAGAGATTGGTGCGCATCGGCGCAGGCGCCTCGATCTGGAGCGCCCCGAGCGCCTTGCGCCATTCGCTTTCGGTACGCGCGCGAACGGCGTCGAAACCCGCGCCTTCTGCATCAAGGTTGGCGACCGCGCCGGCCTCGTCCACCCCGGATAGCGCTACGCGAACTTCAAGCGGGCCGGTCAGCGCGCCAAAATCGAGCCGCGCTTCGAGCCCCTTGCCGAGCTTTTCGGCGAGCGCGTCGCTGCCACGGCCCGGCGCTTGAAAACCCTTGTACGCGACCTTCTCGTCGCGATCGAGGAAGGCATGGGACTTGAGCGGCGCCGAGAAGCGCATCGCGAAGAAGAGCTTGCGCCCCGGCGCCCAGCCGCGCGTTTCGCGAAAACCGGTGAGCGTGCCGTCGGGGCGCAAATGCAGTCCCGACCAGAGGATCTTGCCTGGATAATCGTATAGTGACGAGCGCAGGTCGAGCAGCAGGTGCGCGTCCTTGCCCTTCGGGAAGCTGTAGCGATGGACGCCGACGCGCGTTCCCGCGGTGAGTTCGGCGCGGATGCCGCTGTCGACGAGCGTGACGGCATAATAGCCGGGGCTCGCCTTTTCGGTGTCGTGGCTAAAGCGCTGGCGATAGCCCGACCCGGGCTGTTTGGGATCGCCCGGATCGAGCTTGAACTCGCCAACCTGCGGCATGACGAGAATGTCGCCGAGATCCGAATGGCCAGCGCCCGAAAAATGCGTGTGGCTGAACCCCTGAATCGTCGGGTCGTTGTAGCTGTAACCCGCGGCATGGTCGTAGCAGTCGCGGATCTGGCACGTCGTGTCGGTGTCGGGCGACAGTTGCACCATGCCGAAAGGCGCGGTCGCACCGGGGAAGGTGTGGCCTTCGGGGCCGGTGCCGATCATCGGATCGACGAAGCCGAGCGGATCGGGCACCGGTTGCTCGGCGAAGGATGGGATCGGCAGAAGGGCGAGCAGCGCGGCAGCGGCGGACAGGCGTTTCATGACGCCATTGTGCCGCCGCGCGGTCGGGCTGTCCAACGACGAAAGAACAGGTATCGCTGCGCCGCCGTCGCTGCTCATGCGGGCGCGCCCACCGCGTCCATCGCCAGCGCGATCGCACCGAGCGGTCCCGCCATCGTCCCGAGTTCGGGTGCGGTGACGTAGGCACCGTCACCCGGGATCTGCATATAGCCCGAGAGGCTCGCTTCGAGCTTCGCGTTGATCCGGGGAAGCAATTGCGGCTGGCCGGCAAGCACACCGCCGCCCATCGCGACACGCATCGGACCGGTCGTGCAAGCGAGCGAATGAACCATCGATGCAAGGGTGTGCACGATCGGTTCCCAGACCGGGTCGTCGGCGGCAACGTCCGCCATCGGCCGCCCGTTCAGCCGCGCATTCAATGCGGTGCCGGAGGCGAGCCCCTCGACGCAATCGTCGTGGAAGCGGCACACGCTCGGCATCTCGTCGCCCTTCAGACGCGGCACCAGGACATGGCCGATCTCACTATGGCTGAAGCCGCGCGTCGGCTTGCCATGGACGATCAACCCGACGCCGACGCCGGTGCCGACAGTGACATAGGCGAAATCGTCGAGACCGCGGCCGCTGCCCCAGCGAATTTCCGCGAGCGCGGCGCCGTTTACGTCGGTGTCGAAGCCGATCGGCACCGGGAAAGCCGCTTTGAGTGGGCCGAGCAGGTCGGCCCCTTCCCAATCGGGTTTGTTCGTCGCGCCGATCTGGCCATAATCGGCCTTCGCAGGATTGACCCGGATCGGGCCGAAGGATGCGATACCAAGACCGCAAAAGCCATGCGATCCGGCCCATTCATCGAGCACAGCCTTGATCGCGGGGAGCGTTTCCCACGGCACGGTCGTCGCGATCGTCCGCTGATCGCGAATGTCGCCCGGCCCCGCGGCCAGCGTGCAGACGCATTTGGTGCCGCCCAGCTCGACGCCGGCGAACAGGCGCGTTTCGCCACGGTCTGTTACAGGACCATCCATCAGCGCCATCCCCTCGCTCGATCGCAGAGGCTTCTGAAGCGCGCCGGGGCGCAGCACAAGGCCGAAGCCAGGCCGGCAAACAAAAACAGCGTTCCGGTTCCGACAGATGGTGGAATTGGGAGAGGTTTCACGAGGGATTCCGTTCTTATCATTTTCTTTTCGTTACCAAAAAACTTGTCGCAAATTTGCGTCATGCGGAGGCAGAACCGAAGGAAGGCGGCCGGTCGGCCTTCGCAGTACCGAAGTCGGACGGCTTGGCTCCCATTTCAAAAACCAGCTCCCCGCCGCCGATCAGGTCGGCGTGCGCGATCCAGTTCTTGCTCCACGGTTTGCCGTTCCAGCGGACCGACTGGACATAAGGCCGGTCGGGACCGTTGCCTTCGGCGCGGACGGTCAGCGTCTTGCCCGCGCCCACCGTCACCTCGGCGACGTCGAACAGCGGCGACCCGAAGACGTAGATCGCGCTGACCGGATCGACCGGGTAGAAACCGAGCGCCGAGAGGATGAACCACGCGCTCATCTGTCCGCAATCGTCGTTGCCGATGACGCCGTCGGGGTCGTTCTTGTACATTTCGACGAGCAGCCGCCGGATCATCGCCTGTGTCTTCGCGGGCGCGCCGCACCAGGCGTACATATAGGCGACATGGTGGTTCGGCTCATTGCCATGCGCATATTGGCCCACGAGCCCCGAAATGTCGGGCGGCGCATTATCGGGCAGGGTCGAAGGCGCGTTGAACAGCGCGTCGAGCTTTTTCTCGAATTCCGCGTCGCCGCCGAAATGCTCGATCAGCCCGTAAACGTCATGCTGGTTGAGGAAGGTTGCCTGCCAGCCGTTCGCCTCGGTGTAATCGCGCCATTTCTTGACATCATGGCCGATCTGGACCGGGTCGTAATCCTTCCACCACCTGCCGTCCCTGAACCGCGGGCGCGCAAAGCGGGTTTCGGGGTCGATGACGCCGCGATAGTTCTGCGCGCGCTTGCGCAGCGCCGCGGCATCGTCCTTGGCGCCGACGGCGTCGGCGAGATGTGCCATCGCCCAGTCGTCATAGGCATATTCCTGCGTCCGGCTGACCGACTCCCACACCTCGTCGCACGGGATATAGCCGAGGTCGTAATAGAAACTACGGCCGAGCGTGCTGTCGATGTCCTTGTAATCGCGATCGAAGGCGCGGCGGCGGATGCTCGGCCATGCCGCAGCATAGTCGGCCTTGATCCCCTTGGCGTGCGCCTCGGCGAGCACCGACACGCCGTGCCAGCCGATCATGCACGCGGTCTCGACCCCCTGCAGCGGCCAGACGAGCGGCCCGGCGGGGCTCTGCGCGGTCTGGCGGCAGATGTCGCGCACGAGGAGCGCGGCGCGGTCGGGATCGATCAGGGTGAGCAGCGGATGGAGCGCGCGATAGGTGTCCCACAGCGAATAGGTGCTGAACGCCTCCTCGCCTTTCGCCGCCTGATGCACCTGCCGGTCGAGCCCGACATAACGGCCATCGCGGTCGGTGAAGAGCGTCGGGGCGAGCTGCGCGTGATAGAGCGCACTCGTCATGATGGTGCGCTGCGCTTCGGTGCCGCCGGATATGCGGACGCCGCCGAGCGCCTTTGCCCACGTACCGCGTGCGGCCTTGAGCGCGCCGTCGAAATCCCAGGCAGGCACCTCTTGCGCCAGCGCGTCGCGCGCGCCCTTTACATCGACCGCCGAGAGACCCGTCTTGATCAGGATCGGATCGCCGCCCGCTTCGTCGAAGAAGAAGGCGACCTTGAGCTTGTTGCCCTTGATCGACTTCGCGCCGTCGGTCGCCGACTTACCGTCGTCGCCGAAGAATTGCACCCGGTCGGGGAGCCGCGACATCTGCATTGCGAAATGGATGTGGCGGCCCTTGGCCCAGCGATTGACCTGCCGGCTGCCGGTGAGCGTGCCGTCTTCGCCAAGGTCGAGCGACGCCTTTTCAACAACGATGCCCTTGTCCCAATCATCCTCGATCGCGTGCGCAAAATCGATCAGGATGTGCGCTGGCCCCTCTCCGAAGCGATAGCGGTGCAGCCCGCAGCGTTCGGTGACGGTGAGTTCGGCGAGCACGCCGGTCTCGAGCTTCACGCGGTAATAGCCGGGCTCGGCATGTTCGTCCGAATAACGCTGGCGATAGCCCTCGCCGGGCTTTTCGATCGTGCCGGGTTCAAGCTTCAACTCGCGCCGCGTCGGCACCACGAGAATATCGAGCATGTCGCCGATACCGGTACCCGACAGGTGCGTGTGGCTGAACCCCATGACCGAGCCATCTTTCTGGTGATAGCCCGAGCAGGCATCCCAGCCGTGCGTGTTCGTATCGGGGCTGAGCTGCGCCATCCCGAACGGCAGCGACGCGCCGGGGAAGGTGTGGCCGTGCCCACCGGTGCCGATAAAGAGGTTCGCCTTGCCGGGCGCGAGCGCGGCGCCGCCCGCGACCGACCGCGTGCAGCCGGCGGGGATCGCGCCGCCGAGCGCGAGCAGGCCCGTGGTCGCGAGAAGCTGGCGGCGGCTCGTGGTGATCATCGTCCCCTCCCCGCTCACAGCGGCCGCGCCAGCAGCGCAGGGCGCTTGTCGGCGACCTCGACGATCAATTGACCAAACAGCGCGTTCGCCCAGGCGAACCAGCTGCGCGTAAAGTTCTTCGGATCGTCCTTGTGGAAGCTTTCATGCATGAAGCCGGTGCCGCCGTGCGTCGTCTTGAGCCAGCGCAGGCATTGCAGGATCGTCGCGTCATCATTGGCGTTCATCGCGCGGGTGATGATCGACATCGGCCAGATCATGTCGAGACCGATGTGCGGGCCACCGATTCCCTCGGCCGCCGTGCCCTTGAAGAAATAGGGATTGCGCTCGGACCATGCGAGCGCGGCGGTGCGCAGGAAGATCGGGTCGTTCTTGTCGACGACGTCGATCAGCGGCAGCCCCGAGAGGCTCGGCACATTGGCGTCGTCCATGAAGACGTAATTGCCGAATCCGTCGATTTCATAGGCCCAGACCTGACCGCCCTTGCCATCGTCGATCAGCGCATGCGCCTTCAGCGCCGCTTCGACCTCGGCGGCGAGCGCCTCGGCGTCGGTGGCCGATGCGTTATCGCCGCGCGCTTCGCGGTGGACGGTGGCGATCTTGCGCAGCACCGACACCGCGAACAGGTTCGACGGGATCAGGAAGGGATAGAGGCAGGCATCGTCCGACGGGCGGAACATCGAGTGGATCAGCCCCACCTTCTTCGTCGGTGCGCCATAACCGCTGAGCATCAGGCTGTCGGTGGGCTGGAGCGCCGGACGCTGGAAGCTGTACGGCCCCGGTCCGTCCTTGCGCTGCTGCTCGCGGAAGGTCGCGACCGCAAGCTTCATCGCGCGCGACCATGTGTCGTCGAACGGCGCCTTGTCCTTCGTACGCGTCCAATATTCGTGGGACAGCCGCATCGCATAGCAGAGCGAGTCGATTTCCCATTTCCGCTCTGCGACGCCGGGCTTCATCTCGGTCTTGTCGGTCTGCGACCATTCGAGCTTCGACGGCGCGGTCGGATCCTTGTCGAACGCATTGGCATAGGGATCAATCAGGATGCAGCGCGCCTGCCGCTGGATCAGCCCCTGGAACAGCCGCTTGAGCTTCGCGTCCTTGGCGACGAGGTGGATATAGGGCTGCACCTGCGCCGAGCTGTCGCGCAGCCACATCGCCTCGATATCGCCGGTGATGACGAAGGTGTCGGGGCGGCCGTCGAGCGTGCCCGTCTGCACCGTCGTGTCGAGCGTGTTCGGGTAGCAATTCTCGAAAAGCCACGCGAGTTCGGGGTCGGCAATCTTCGCCTTCACGCGCGCAATCTCGGCCTCGATCGCGGGGCTGGTGAAGGCGCGCTGCGCGGGCGCGGGGCGCTTACTGACGAAGGCTCCGGCGGCGCGCGCGGCGGCAGGCATCGCGGCCGCCAGCGCCAACGCGCCGGCGCCGGCCATGATCTCGCGGCGATTAGGGGTCATGCTCATCCTACTTTCCACGCGCGCTGATCGAGAAGGGCGCATCGGCGGGGGCGCTGCCCCATTGCTTGTTCGGCTTGGCGCCCATCACGAAATCGACCGTTCCGCCCTGCGACAGCGCGCCATGGGTGAAATAGGTCTTGGTTTGCGGCTTGCCGCCGAGCGCGACCGACTGGAGATAGACGTTCGCATTGCTGTTGTTCGCGGCGTTGATCGTCAGCGTCTTGCCGTTCGGCATCGTCAACACAGCCTTCTGGAACAGCGGGCTGCCGATCGCATATTCACCCGTCGCCGAGGCGACCGGGTAGAAGCCCAAGGCCGAGAAGACGTACCATGCCGAGGTCTGGCCGTTATCCTCGTCGCCCGGATAGCCGTCGGGCGCCGACGAATAGAGCTTCGCCATGATGTCGCGGACATGATGCTGCGTCTTCCACGGCGCACCCGCCCAATTATAGAGATAGGGCATATGCTGGATCGGCTGATTGCCATGCGCATATTGGCCCATGTCGACGATCTGCATCTCGCGGATCTCGTGGATCACCTGCCCGTAATAGCTTTCGTCGAAGATCGGCGGGGTGGTGAAGATCGCGTCGAGCCGCTCGACGAATTTCTCGCGCCCGCCCATCAGGGTCATCAGCCCCTGAACGTCCTGCATCACTGCCCAGCTGTAATGGAGCGCATTACCCTCGGTGAAGGCGTCGCCCCACTTGTAGGGGTTAAATGGCGTCGACCACGACCCGTCCTGGTTGCGACCGCGGATCCAGCCGCTCTCCTTGTCATAGAGCTTGCGGTAGTTGAGCGCGCGCTCGGTATATTTCTTCGCATCGGCGTGCTTGCCGAGCAGCGTCGCAAGCTGGGCGATCGAGAAGTCGGCGGTCGCATATTCGAGCGTCCGCGCGGCATTTTCGTTGATGCCGACGTCATAGGGGACGTAGCCGAGGCGGTTATAATATTCGGCGCCCTCGCGCCCGACCGCGGCGATGACCTTGCCCGCCTTGTCCTTCGGGCGGCCTTCGCTGGTCGTCGCATTCTTGATCATCGCTTCGTAGAGCGTCTCGACGTCGAAACCGCGCACGCCGTTGAAATAGGCGTCGGCGATCAGATTCGCCGAGTTCGACCCGATCATCACGTTGCGATAGCCCGGGCTCGCCCATTCGGGCAGCCAGCCGCCCTCCTTGTACGTGTTCACCAGTCCCTGCATGATCTGGCTGTCGAGGTCGGGATACATCAGCGCAAAGAAGGGGAAGACCGCGCGCCACGTGTCCCAGAAACCGTTGTCGGTGAACATATAGCCGTCGTGGACCTTGCCGTCGTACGGGCTGTAGTGGACGATCTTTCCGTTCGCGTCCTTTTCGTAGAAGATGCGCGGGAATTGCAGCATCCGGTAGAGCGACGAATAGAAGGTGCGGATCTTTTCGGGGTCGGGATCAGTGACGCGGATGCGCGAGAGTTCCTTTTCCCACGCCGCCTTCGCCTTCGCCTGCGTCGTATCGAAGCTTTCGCTGCCGATTTCGCTGCGCAGGTTCAGCAGCGCCTGTTCGGGGCTGATGAAGGACGAGGCGACGCGGACATGGACCTTGTCGCCCCTCTTCGTCTTGAAGCTGAGGACCGCGCCGACATGATCGCCCTCGCGCGCCAGCTCGTTCGTCGGCGCATTCTCGCCGGCCCAGGTGCGCGCGAGAGTGAAGTCGCGGTCGAATTCGGCGACGAAATAATTGTGGAAATTGTCGGGTACACCGCCGTTGTTGTTGCGGACATAGCCGGTGATGCGGCGGTGCTTGACGTCGACCTTGACCATCGATCCGCCCGCGAGACCGTCGAGCAGGATGTGCGCGTCGTCGCTTTCAGGGAAGGTAAAGCGGAACTGCGCGGCGCGTGTCGTCGGCGCGACCTCGGCGGTCACGTCATAGTCGGCGAGATAGACTTTGTACGAATAGGGACGTGCGACCTCGGCCTTGTGGCTGAACCAGCTGCCGCGCTCCTGCTGCTTGACCTTGACCGGGCCGGTTTCGGCCATCAGGGCGAAGGCGGCATAATCGTTCATCCACGGGCTCGGCTGGTGCGTCTGCTTGATGCCGCTGATCTTTTCCCCGTCATAGGTATAGCCCCAGCCGCTGCCGGGCTCGCCGGTCACCGGGGTCCAGCTATTCATGCCGAACGGCACCGCAACCGCGGGATAGGTGTTGCCGTACGACAGGCGATAGCTGGAATCGGTGCCCATCAGCGGGTTGACATAGTCGACGAGCGCGACCTGATTAGCGCTCGATTGCGCGAGGGCGACGGGTGTCCCGACGCCGGTCAGCACGAGCGCGCTTGCGGCGGCGCCCAGCATCATCTTGCGGATCGTCTTCACTTCGTCTCTCCCCTGTTTGCCGGCGACCCCGGCAACGGGCGCGCTGCGACGCCCTTGTTTGTCATGATCACCGGCGCGATCGTGCCGTCGGTGTTGAAGATCATGCGGTCGATCGCGAGCTGGCGCCGCTCGCCGCTCGTCTGATCGAGCGGGCGGCGATGATAGGCGATATACCAGTCGTCGGTGCCCGGCACATTGACCACCGAATGATGCCCCGCGCCGCGCGCGATCTTGAAATCCTGGCTCAGAATCTTGCCCATCGGCTTGAACGGGCCGATCGGCGACGGGCCCATCGCATAGGCGACCGAATAGTCGGGGCCGGTCCAGCCGCCCTCCGACCACATCAGATAATAGACGCCCTTCCGCTTCACCATGAACGATCCCTCGACATAGCCGGGGGGCGTGATTTCCTTGAAGGTCGTGCCGTCGGCGAAGGGGATGATCGAGGTCAGGTCGTCGCCGAGGCGTACGACGTTGCAATGCTTCCAGCCGCCATAATAGAGATAATGCTGCCCATCATCGTCGCGAAAGACGAACTGGTCGATCGGCTGCGCGCCATTGTGGAAGGCGTCGATCAGCGGCTTGCCGATCGCATCCCTGAACGGTCCCTCGGGCCGGTCGCTGACCGCGACGCCGATGCCGCCGCGCTGCTCGTTCGACTGGATATCGTTGGCGCCGAAGAAGAGATAATATTTGCCGTCCTTCTCGATCGCCGACGGCGCCCATACGGCATAGGCGGCCCAAGCGACATTCTCGACATCGAGCGCGTGGCTGTGCTTCGTCCAGTGGACGAGGTCGGGCGATGAAAAGACGTTGAAGAAGGTCTGGAAATGATAGGACGGCCGGACCGTCTTCTGTTCGCGCAGCTTTTTCTGCTGCTCGTTGAAATGCTGCGAGACATCGGGCGTCTCGCCATGATCCGAATAGGTCGGATAGATCCAGTAACGGTCGCCGAAGACGCGGATTTCGGGATCGGCGTACCAGCCGGGAACGATCGGATTTTCTGCCGCGGCTGTTCCGCCCGTGAGCAGCGCCGCACCGAAAACCAGCGATTTCAACCCGACACGCACCTCGCGTCCTCCCCCATATTATCCGTTATAAATACCGAAGCATGTTCCAGCCCGCCCGGAAAGAGGTGGGTGGGGG
>JALDYH010000220.1:0-6485 GCA_032154175.1 Sphingopyxis sp.
GCCAATAGACGCGCAGTTCGGCCTGTTCGGCGGGCCCCTTGTGGATCAGCGTGCGCTCGCTGCGGTCGGTCGCATATTGACGGATACGCGCATCGGTGCGCGCATCGAATGCGGCGCGGCGTTCGGGGAGCGCACCAAAGGTCGCGGCGATCGCGTTGATCGCCGACTGTTCGCCGATATCGCCGACGACGCCGATCTCGATCGCACCATGCGCGAAACTGTCGGCGATGGCGGGCTTCAGCTGCGCCCAGTCGAGCGCCATCACCTTTTCGAGCGGCGGGGTCTGCGCGCGCGGGTCGTTATTGGCAAGGATGCCGCCGACATCGCGGCCGAGCACCGCCGCGGGCGTCGCGTCGTTCGCCGCATATTGCTGCGGCAGCACGCGGCGGATCAGCGCAAGGCCGTCGGGGCGATAGCCGGGATGCGTCAGGAAAGCGGCCATCAACTTGGCCTGCAGCGCGAAATCCTCGGGCGATGTCATCGCGCTGCCGCCGAAAGCGTCGGTCGAGTTGCCGAAGACCGGGCTGATCGTCTTGCCCGCGAGGATCGAACGAAGGTCGTCGAGGCTGTGCGCCTCGAGCCCGCCAAGCATCAGCGACCCCGCGAGCGACACCCTGGTCGGATCGTCGCGCGTCGCGAGCAGGTTGCCGCCGTCGACGCGCAGCGACAGCATGACCTTGTCCTTCTGGAAATCGGTCGTCTTGATGTTGAGCATCACATTATTGGCAAAGCGGATGCGGCGGATGCCCAGATCGTCGATACGTTCGTCGCTGACGATTTTCCCGGGTGTGCCGAAACTGTCATAGGCAAAAGCCGCGTTCGCCGCGGCGGTCGGCGCCGCGACCGCGACTTTCGTCGATGCTTGCAAATCGGCGAGAATCGCGCCGGTGCCGCCATCAACCGGCTTCTTCGTCGTGACGCGAACCAGCGGCGGGCTCAACCCCTCCATACGCTTGCGAAACGCGGCGGTGACCGCAGCGGCATTCAGCGACGGCGCGGTCGCCTCGAACAAGGCCTGCGAGGTTTCGGGGCGGGCGAAGACGAAATCGCCTTTGGCCGCCGACACCAGCGCGTCGGCGAGCGCGTCGCTGCGCCGTGTCGTCACCCCCGCGACCGCATTTTTGTACGCTGTGCGGCGATTGGCGATCTGCTCGTCGACCTCGGCCTGCGTGAATCCATGTTCGAGGGCGCGGCGCTGTTCCTGTTCGACGAGCGCGAGAGCCTCTTTCCACGCCCCCTCCTTGGCGACCGCGCCGATGGTGACCTGGTCGAATTTCTTCCACCCCTCGGCGTCGCTGAAATAGCCGGTCAGGATGGGCGAGTCCTCATTCAGCGCAATCTTCGCCAGCCGGCGGCTGACGATCGCCTCGCCGACATCCTCGGCCAGCTTGCGTGCGCGCTTCGCCTTCGTATCGGGCTCGTCGACCCACGGCTTGAAGCTCGCGATCGTCACCGAATCCTGGATTGCCGGATCGACGAAATCATCGGCAGCCGCCGCGCGCCTGTAATCGACATCGCCGATATCGGGGTCGGCGCCCGCGGGGCCGCGCCCCGTCCAGTCCAAAAAGCGCGCCCTGATCTTCGCCTCGACCGCCGCAGGATCGAAATCGCCGACCATCACCAGCGTCGCGCGCTCGGGGCGGTAATAGCGGTCATAAATATCGCGCAGCCGCGCCACCGGGGCGGTCCTGATCACCTCCTCGGTGCCGACCGGGATACGGTTCGCGACATTCATCCCCTGCATCTGGAAATCGAGCTGATCGATCAGGTTGCGCAGTTGATAGGTATCGCGCGCGCGGCGTTCGGACAGGATGATGCCGCGCTCGCGGTCGACCGCCGCGGGATCGATGGTGAGATTGCCGCCGGTCTCGCGCATCAGCATCAGTCCGGTGTCGACCAGATCGTCCGACGCATTGGGCAGGTCGAGCTTGTAGATCGTCTCGTCGAAACCGGTCGACGCATTGGTATCGGCGCCGAACGCCAGCCCCTTGCGTTCGAGCAGCTTGATCATCTCGCCCTCGGGCACATTGGTCGATCCGTTGAACGCCATATGTTCGAGAAAGTGTGCGAGGCCGCGCTGGTCGTCGGCCTCGGCAAAGCTGCCGACGTCGAAACGCATGCGCAGTACGACGCTGTCCTTGGGCGTGCTGTTCTTCAGCAGCGCATATTTCATCCCGTTGGGCAGCACGCCGAAGACGATGTTCGGATCGACCGGCACGTCGCTCGCCGCGAAGTTCCACGCCTTCGCTGCCTCGCCTTGCGGGTTGGCAGCCACGGGCGCCGCGATCTTTGCAGGAACATCCCTCGCATAGGCCGGGGCGGTGCTGGCAATGAGGAAAACGAGGGGCGACAGCGCGGTCGAAGCACGCCGGACAAGGGATTTGGTCATGCGCCAGATGTGGCCACCGCCCTTCGGGCGGTCAAGCCAGTGTTACGCGACCCGGTCGATGCTTTCGACGGACGACGTCTTCGCGCGATCGGCGGCCTTGGCGGCATAGAGCGCGCGGTCGGCGACCTCGAGCAATTTGCGCGCGCTGTCGCCATGCTCGGGCCAGCTTGCGGTGCCGATGCCCGCGCCGACACCGATCGACCGGCCGCCGATACGATAGGGCGCGGCAAGCACTGCGAGGACATGGTCGGCGAGCGAGGTTTTGAGCAGGATCGACCCGGCGGGCACGAGGATCGCGAATTCGTCGCCGCCTTGCCGTGCGACCACCGCATGATCGCCGCACGCACGGCGGAGCCGTTCGGCCAGCTCGCACAGCACGCCATCGCCGATCGCATGGCCGTGCTGATCGTTGACCGGTTTGAAGCCGTTGAGGTCGAGCAACGCGATCGCGAACGGGTGCGCCGCGTCGCCTTTTGCAATCTCTTCGTCGAGCCGCATGTCGAACTCGCGGCGATTGGCGAGGCCGGTCAGCGGATCGGTGTGCGCAAGGTCGCGCATCTGGTGCTGGAGCTGGAGCAGGTCGATCAGCTGGTCGTGCTGCTGCAGGATCATGCGCAGCAGGAAGATCGTCGCGACGACAAGGCTGGTACCCGCGGCGATTTCGGGCGCTATGCCCGAGGTCAGCATCAGGAACGAGATCGGCACCAGCCCGATCAGCAGGTTGACGAAGGTCGCGAAGCGGATCGACGACAGGCAATAAGCGGTGGCAAGCGAGCCCATCGCCATGATCATCGCATAATAGCTGTGGGTCGCGGGCGGCGCGGCGAGCCAGTTGATCACCGTCCAGCTGCTGCACATCGCGCCGGTCACGCCCGAGAGCCAGGTTGATTCGGCGATTATCCGTCGCGCTCGGCGAACGCTCATCCGTCGCCCGCGATTGTGCATCAGGAAGCCGAAGCCCAGCAGACCGATGATCGCGAGTGTTACCGGGAACCCGATGCGGACGACCGGATGAACCGTCTCCACCCCGGCGTAGATCGCGGTCGGCGTGGTCGCCGCCAGCATCAGGAACAGCATCGGGGTCAGCGTTTCGACGCGGTTGGCGCGCAGCAGCGCGACGTCGTCCCGAATCGCGTCCGGAATCGGCGGAAAGAAGCGCGTTCGCAGCCAGTTATAGACCCCCGTCATAAGGGCGGGATAGCAAGCGCGGGTAAAGCAGGGGTTAAGGAACGAAACCGCGTCTTATCACCGGCCTAAGGGTTCGAAACGGGACGATGGCTTGCGAAATATTAACCATGTTGGCCGATAGCGCCGGCCAGGTTTTTCGTGCCCGACAGGAGCAACGCCATGTCCCATCCGCTGCCGCCACTG
This sequence comes from Sphingopyxis sp., assembly GCA_032154175.1. GTDB lineage: Bacteria > Pseudomonadota > Alphaproteobacteria > Sphingomonadales > Sphingomonadaceae > Sphingopyxis. The sequence continues at coordinate 3,761 of JALDYH010000220.1, forward strand.
ACCTCCCCGACCGCCGCTCCGGCCGTGCCGATACCCTCGACCGATCCGTCGCTGCCGCAGAATGATACGCCCGCGCAGCAGGCCGCCCGCGCGGCGCAACTGGCGGCGACGCAGGCGATCTATACATGGACGACCGACGTCCCGACGCTGCCCGGCGTCCCGCTCGCGACCAGCGTGCCAAAGAATGACGAGCCGACGATCGCCTGGTTCGTGATCCTGATCGGTGTCGGGCTCGACATCGTGCGCAACGCGTTGACGGTAAAGCTGGGCGGGGTCGCCGCAGGAGAATTGGGGGGTGGACTCGGCAGCTCCCGCGCCGGCTATGAGGCGGCACTCGTCGAATGCGACGCGATCGAGACATCGACCGCGAAGATCGCGGCAGATCATGGCGTGCACACCGGCGGCAATATTTTCGAGCGCATGATCGGCGATGTCGAAAATGCCGTCGCCGCCGCCGAGCGCGACGCGCATGTCGCGCTGCTCGATGGCTACAGGCACCGCCTCGAAGAACTGATGAAGGTCGACGAGGCCGAAGGCCTCGGCAGCAAGACGCCGCGCAGCATCGAGGCCTATCGCGCGCTGTTCGCGACGCTGCCCGTCCCCGGCATCAGCTATATGTTCCAGGACGACAGCGCGTTCGCGCGGCTGCGCGTGCAGGGGCCGAACTGCATGCTGGTCACCGCGGTCGGCGATACGCTGCCCGCCAACTTCCCGCTAAGCGCCGCCAAATACGCCTCGGTGGTCACTGGCGACACGCTGGGCGCCGCGCTCGCCGACGGGCGTCTGTTCCTGCTCGACTACAAGCCGCTCGAAGTGCTCGATCCCGGCACTTACGGCGGTCTGGCCAAATATGCCTGGCAACCGATGGCGCTGTTCGCCGTGCCGCCCGGCGGGTCGTCGCTGGTGCCCGTCGCGATCCAGTGCGGGCAGGACCCGATCGACTATGCGATCTTCACCCCCTCACCCGTCGCCGACAAGATATGGGGATGGGAAATGGCGAAATTTGTCGTGCAGGTCGCCGACGGCAATTATCACGAGCTGTTCACGCATCTCGCGCGTACCCACCTCGTGATCGAGGCTTTTGCGGTCGCGACGCACCGCCATCTGGCCGAAGTGCATCCGCTGTGGGCGCTGCTCGTCCCGCATTTCGAGGGCACGCTGTTCATCAACGAACAGGCGGCGACCTCGTTGATCGCCGCGGGCGGCCCGATCGACCATATTTTCGCGGGCACGATCGCGTCGAGCCAGCTCGCCGCGGTCGATGCGCGCCTCGCGTTCGATTTCCATGGCAAGATGCTGCCGGCCGATCTCATGGCGCGCGGCGTGGGGGTCGATTCCGCACTGGCCGACTACCCGTACCGCGACGACGCATTGCTCGTCTGGGATGCCATTCATGAGTGGGCGCGCCAATATGTCGATCTCTATTACGCGCACGACGCCGATGTCGTCGCCGATACCGAGCTCGCCGCCTGGGCGGCCTCCCTTGCCGGCGAAGCCAAGATCCGGGGCTTCGGTCCCGTCGCGACGCGCGCGCAGCTTGCCGAAATCTGCACGATGGTGATGTTCACCGCGAGCGCGCAGCATGCGGCGGTCAATTTCCCGCAAAAGGACATCATGGCCTTCGCCCCCGCGGTCACCGGCGCCGGCTGGCAGGCGGCGCCCAATGGCCAGCGCGGGCACGATAAACCGGGCTGGATCGCGATGATGCCGCCGATGGCGCTCGCGCTAGAACAGCTCAATGTGCTCGAACTGCTCGGATCGGTGCATTACCGCCCGCTAGGCGACTATCGCAGCAACGCCTTTCCCTATCCGCTCTGGTTCCAGGACCCGCGCGTAACTGGCGCCGAAGGACCGCTGGCGTGGTTCCAGGCAGCGCTCGTTGGGGTCGAAGCGGAGATCGCGACGCGCAATGCGGAGCGGATGCAGCCTTATCCGTACTTGCAGCCCAGCCTGATCCCCACCAGCATCAATATCTGACACGCAAATGAGAACCCGGCAAAAGCCGGGGTTCGTCTGTCGTGCGGCTGGTCCGGCGTGCGCCGGGATCAGCTGCCCTTTTTCTTCCGGTGGCTTTCGAGATCGAGCACCGCATTCTCGCCGCCCTCGGGCAGCAGGCCGAGCCGGCGCGCGACTTCCTGATAGGCTTCGACTTCGCCGCCGAGATCGCGGCGGAAACGGTCCTTGTCGAGCTTTTCGTTCGTCGTCATGTCCCACAGACGGCAGCCGTCGGGGCTGATCTCGTCGGCGAGGATGATGCGGCTGAAATCGCCTTCATAGAGGCGCCCGAACTCGAGCTTGAAGTCGACGAGGCGGATGCCGACCGCAGCGAACATGCCCGACATGAAGTCGTTGATGCGGATCGCCATGTCCTGAATGTCGTGCAGCTCTTCCTGGCTGCACCAGTTGAAACAGGCGATATGCTCCTCGGCGACCAGCGGATCGCCCAGCGCGTCGTCCTTGTAGCAATATTCGATCAGCGTGCGCGGGAGCTGCGTCCCCTCCTCGATCCCGAGACGCTTTGTCAGCGTGCCCGCGGCGACGTTGCGCACGATCACTTCGATCGGCACGATCTCGACCTGCCGGATCAGCTGCTCGCGCATGTTGAGGCGGCGGATGAAATGCGTCGGCACGCCGATGTTGCCGAGCAAAGTGAAGACATGCTCCGAAATCCGGTTGTTGAGCACGCCCTTGCCGCTGATCGTGCCCTTTTTCTGGGCGTTGAACG
>JALDYH010000221.1:0-6454 GCA_032154175.1 Sphingopyxis sp.
TCATCGACGGCAAGCTGGTGCGCGTGCTCAGCTGGTACGACAATGAATGGGGCTTCTCGAACCGCATGATCGACACAGCGGGCGTGATCGCCAAGTTCCTCTAAGCCGAAGGAAAACGTCGATGACCGCGTTCAAGACCCTCGACGATATCGGTGACGTCACCGGCAAGCGCGTTCTCGTGCGCGTCGACCTCAACGTCCCGATGTTCGAAGGCGCGGTCAGCGACGCGACGCGGATCCAGGCGGCGATGCCGACGATCCGCGAATTGTCGGACAAGGGCGCGATTGTCCTGCTTCTCGCGCATTTCGGGCGGCCGAAGGGCGCGAAGAACCCGACGCAGTCGCTCAGCCTCGTGATGGGCGGCGTCGAGGATGTGCTCGGCCATTCGGTGATGTTCATCCCCGAAGCCGTGGGCGAGGGCGCGAAGGCGGGCATCGCGGTGCTCGCCGCGGGCGATGTGGCGGTCCTCGAAAACACGCGCTTCTATCCCGGCGAGGAAAAGAACGATCCGGCCTTCGCCGATGCGTTGGCAGAAATCGGCGATCTCTACGTCAACGATGCCTTTTCGGCGGCGCACCGCGCGCATGGTTCGACCGAGGGCGTTGCGCGCCGCCTGCCGGCCTATGCGGGCCGCGCGATGGAGGCCGAGCTCAAGGCGCTCGACGCCGCGCTCGGCAATCCGGCGCATCCGGTCGCGGCCGTGGTCGGCGGCGCCAAGGTGTCGAGCAAGATCGACGTGCTGCGAAACCTTGTCGGGCGCGTCGATCATCTGATCATCGGCGGCGGCATGGCGAACACCTTCCTCGCCGCGCGCGGGGTCGATGTCGGCAAGTCGCTGTGCGAGCATGACCTTGTCGATACCGCCAACGCGATCTTCGACGCCGCCGATGCCGCAGGCTGCACGATCCATCTGCCCTATGACGTCGTGGTGGCAAAGGAGTTTGCTCCGAACCCGCCGACGCGCACGGTCAACGTCCATGAAGTTGGCGCCGACGAGATGATCCTCGATGTCGGCCCCGCCGCGGTCGAGGCGCTCGCCGATGTGCTCAAGAATTGCAGCACGCTCGTCTGGAACGGCCCGCTCGGCGCGTTCGAGACCCCGCCGTTTGACACCGCGACCGTGGCGCTTGCCAAGACCGCCGCGGCGTTGACGCGTAGCGGCACGCTCATTTCGGTCGCTGGTGGTGGCGATACCGTAGCTGCGCTCAACCATGCCGGCGCGGCAGGCGATTTCACTTTTGTTTCGACCGCCGGCGGCGCCTTCCTCGAATGGATGGAAGGCAAAGCGTTGCCGGGCGTCGACGCGCTGAAGGCCTAGCCTTTCCCCCCGCATTGCATCGCGCCCATGGGGCAGCTATGCGCACCGCCACATACGTATGCAAACAACCGGAGATCTTATGACCACCGCCAATGCCGCCATGCTCGACCAGATCAAATCGGGGCGGGGCTTCATCGCCGCACTCGACCAGAGCGGCGGTTCGACGCCCAAGGCATTGAAGGGTTATGGCATCGAAGCCGACGCTTTCTCGAATGACGAGGAAATGTTCGGCCTGATCCACGACATGCGCAGCCGCATCGTCACCGCGCCCTGCTTCAACGGTGAAAAGGTGATCGGCGCGATTCTGTTCGAACGCACGATGGACGGCGAAGCCGGAGGAAAGCCGGTTCCGGCGCTTCTGTGGGAACGCGGCGTGGTACCGTTCCTGAAAGTCGACAAGGGCCTTGAGGACGAAGCCGATGGCGTCCAGCTGATGAAGGCCAATCCGGGCCTCGATGCGCTGTGCGAACGCGCTGTTGCCAAGGGCGTATTCGGCACCAAGATGCGCAGCGTCGTCAACCTTGCCAACCCCGTCGGGATCAAGGCGATCGTCGAACAGCAGTTCGCCGAGGCGGCACGCATCGCGGCGCACGGCCTTGTCCCGATCATCGAACCCGAAGTGAACATCAAGAGCGCCGAGCGCGATGCGGCGGATCGCCTGTTGCTCAAGGAAACGCTGGTGGCGCTCGATGCCTGGACCGGCGCGCCGGTAATGCTCAAGCTGTCTCTGCCGACCGAAGCGGGCCTGTTCCAGCCGCTCGTCGATCATCCGAAAGTGTTACGCGTCGTCGCGCTGTCGGGCGGCTTTGCGCGTCCCGAAGCCTGCGTCGAGCTGGCGAAGAACCCCGGAATCATAGCCAGCTTCAGCCGCGCCTTGCTCGAAGATCTGCGCCACCAGATGGACGACGAGGAGTTCAACGCCTCGCTCGGCGGCGCGATCAAGGAAATTCACGCGGCCTCCGTGGCCTAGGTGATGGGAGAGAGGTGGCAAGCCGTCGACGATTATATCGCCGCTCAATTGCTCGGCGACGATGACGCGCTTGCCACCGCCCTCGCGAGAAACGCCGAACAAGGCCTGCCGCCGATTGACGTGTCGGCGGCGCAGGGCAAGATGCTCTTCCTGCTCGCGCAGATGGCGGGCGCCAGTCGCATCCTCGAAATCGGCACGCTCGGCGGTTACTCGACGATCTGGCTCGCCCGCGCGCTGCCCGAGGGCGGATCGCTCGTAACGCTCGAACTCGAAGCGCATCATGCGCGCGTTGCGCAAGCGAATCTGGAAACTGCCGGATTGGCCGGCATGGTCGAGATCCGCGTCGGGCGGGCGTCCGACAGCCTTGCCGCGATGACCAGTGAAACGCCGTTCGATTTCGTCTTCATCGACGCCGATAAGCAGAGCAACGTCCACTATGTCGAAGAGGCGATCCGTCTCGGGCACCGGGGCACGACGATCATTGTCGATAATGTCGTCCGCGAAGGCGGAGTGCTGGAGGCCGACAGTGACGACGAGCGCATCATCGGAACGCGCGCGCTTTTCGATATGTTCAAAGCCGACCCGCGCCTCGATGCGACTGCGGTGCAGACCGTTGGAGCGAAGGGCTGGGACGGTTTCATGCTGGCGCGGGTGCTTTAAAGGCCGCCGGCAAAACGGAACGAGAAGCGATAGTCCGACGGCTTGATAGTCACATTGGTCATCTTTTCGGGGCGCACCGATTCAAGCGTGAACTGGCCGTCGGCCAGCTGAGTCGGCTCGCCCAGCGTCGCTTCGAACGGCTGCTTTTCGCCATTGCCGCGAATCCAGACCATCTTCACGCGGACGCGGCCCGCCCACACGCAGCGTACGTTCATCGGGCAGCGGCTGTCTTCCAGCACTTCGATCGGCTGGACGAGCGGGCCGTCGACATAGGCTTTCTGGCCGAGCGCCACGGCGCTGCCGTCGGGCAGCGGCGCGCCGCGCGTCGTGGCGCAGGCGGAAAGGGCAAGGGCGGCGGGGAGGCCGAGGATCGCGAGGCGGTGGATGTTCTGCATTTGCCCGTCTGTGACCTCGCCGCTATGAACGCGCCATGAAAGCACCGACCTGCCAACTTTACCTCATTTCGCCGCTCGACGTCGGCGGCGATTTTCCGGACCAGCTTGCCGAAGCGCTCGACGCCGGACCGGTCGCCGCGTTTCAATTTCGCGTAAAGGGTATCGACCAGCATGACGCGGCACGGCTCGCCGAGCCCCTTCAGGCGATCTGCGCGACGCGTGACGTGGCGTTTATCGTCAACGACGATGTCGCCCTTGCGAAGCGGCTGGGCGCCGATGGCGTGCATCTGGGGCAGGGCGACGGCGATCCCACGGAAGCGCGCCAGTTACTCGGTCCGCAGGCGCAGATCGGCGTGACGTGCCACGCAAGCCGTCATCTCGCGATGGAAGCGGGCGAAGCCGGGGCCGATTATGTTGCGTTCGGCGCTTTTTACCCGACGATGACCAAGGCGGTCGAGCATCACGCCGATCCCGAAATTCTGGAATGGTGGCAGGGCATGTTCGAGCTGCCCTGCGTCGCGATCGGCGGGATCACGGTCGACAATGCGCGGACGCTGATCGAAGCGGGAGCGGATTTCCTTGCCGTCTCTGGCGGCGTCTGGGCGTATCCTGAAGGTCCTGCGGCGGCAGTGCAGGCATTCAATGCCCTTCTCGAAGATCAGCCCGCCGGGTAATCGCGCCCCGGCGTCTTCGAAGCTTCCTTGGATGCACGCGGCGGCGCCGCATCCTTGCGCCAGCCGAAAAGGCCGGCGCAAGGAGCCCCGCGCGACGAAGGTGCTGCGTTGCCGCGACGGGGCGGCGGGGTAAGGTCCGAAAGATCGATACTCATCATGGCCCGCGATATGGCATTGATGTCGCGCCTCATATTGGATCGATGCGTCAAATCGGCTTCGGTTCGTCGCCTTTTGACTTGCGCTGGGCCCGGCGTATCGCAACACAGCGGGCGGGGAGAAGTTTATGACCGATATCACCACACCGGCGGCACGCGGGCGCGAACTGACGCTGCGTGCAATCGTGCTCGGCGGCCTGCTGACGCTGATGTTCACCGCGGCGAACGTCTATCTGGGGCTGAAGGTCGGACTGACCTTTGCGACCTCGATCCCCGCGGCGGTGATTTCGATGGCGCTGCTGCGCTATATGGCCGGGTCGACGATCCTCGAAAATAATATCGTCCAGACGATCGCGAGCGCCGCGGGCACGCTCGCCGCGATCATCTTCGTTCTGCCGGGGCTCGTCATGGTCGGTTACTGGCAGGGTTTCCCGATGCTCGAGACGACGGCGATCACGATGCTCGGCGGGATTTTGGGCGTGCTCTTTTCGGTGCCGCTCCGCCGCGCGCTAGTCGTCGATTCGGACCTTCCCTATCCCGAAGGCCGCGCGGCGGCCGAAGTGCTGCAGGTCGGCGCCGCGAGCGCCGAGGGTGCCGAAGAAAATCGCGCCGGGCTGTCGGCGCTGATGTGGAACTCGATTGTCGCCGCGGCCTTCACCTTGCTGACCCAGATGAAGCTCGCGGGCGCCGAAGTCGCGCGCTGGTTCGCCGTCGGCAGCGGTGCGACCGGGATCGCGGGCGGGCTCGCCTTTGCGCTGTTCGGTGTCGGCCATCTCGTCGGCCTGTCGGTGGGCATGGCGCAGCTTGTCGGTATGATCACCGGCTGGTGGGTGCTGCTCCCGATCCTGACGCAGGGCGGGGCGGGCGATGCCGAAACGCTGGCGAACACGGTGTTTCGCGCCGACGTGCGCTTCTTTGGTGCAGGCGTGATCGCGGTCGCCGCGATCTGGACGCTGATCAGGATCGCGGGCCCGGTTGTCGGCGGCATCCGTTCGGCGATGGCGGCGAGCCGCGCGCGGCAGGGCGGGCAGGCGCTCGCGATCGAAGAACAGGATATGTCGATCAACTGGGTCTTCGGCGGGTCGCTGGCACTGATGTTGCCGATAGGCTGGCTGCTGTGGACGGTTCTCGCTGGCGGGCCGCTCGCCGGGGCATCGATGGTCCTCATCGCAGGCGCGATCCTCTTCATCATCGTCGTCGGACTGATGATCGCGTCGGTCACCGGCTACATGGCGGGCCTGATCGGTGCGTCGAACTCGCCGGTATCGGGTATCGGTATTCTCGCGATCATCGCGTCGTCGCTCCTTCTTCTCGGACTGCTCGGCCGCGGGGGCGGCGAGGAAGAAATCAATGCGATGGTCGCCTATGCGCTGATCGTCACTGGCCTCGTCTTCGGGATCGCGACGATTTCGAACGACAATCTCCAAGACCTCAAGACCGGCCAGCTCGTCGGCGCGACGCCGTGGAAGCAGCAGGTCGCGCTCATCATTGGCGTGATCTTCGGCTCGCTCGTCGTGCCGCCGGTGCTCAACGTGCTAAACGAGACCGTCGGTTTTGTCGGTGTCCCCGGAGCGGGGCCCGAAGCGCTGGCGGCACCGCAGGCGGGGCTGATTTCGTCGCTGGCGAAAGGCGTGCTCGGCGGCGACCTCAACTGGTCGATGCTCGGCTACGGCGTACTGGCCGGGATCGGCTTCATTATCGTTGATGCGCTACTCGGCCGTGCGGGCAAGCTTCGGCTCCCTCCGTTGGCCATCGGAATCGGCATCTACCTGCCGATGGCGGTGATCCTGCCCGTCGTGATCGGTGCGGTCGGCGGCTGGTTCTATGACCGCTGGGCGGCGAAGCGGCCCAATGCGGGCTTCGCGCACCGCATGGGCGTGCTGACCGCGACCGGCATGATCGTCGGCGAGAGCCTGCTCGGCGTCTTTTATGCAGGTACGGTCTATGTGACCGATAGTGACGCGCCGCTCGCGGTGACCGGCGAAGGCTATGCGCCCTACGCGCCGTGGGTCGGGCTCGTCCTGTTCGTCGTGCTCGTCTGGCTCAGCTACAAACGTACGCGCCGTCTGGTCGCCCAAACGCCCTGACTTGCCCTTCGCCGTTCGCGCGGCTAAAGGCGCGCACCTGATGCCGATGCTCGTGGGGCGCCGGTTTGCTCTTTCCATCCTTGTTTAGTGAGTGTGCGCGATGAAAATCACCGGCGTTGAAATCCGTCCCGGCAATATCCTCGAATATGAAGGCGGCATCTGGAAGGTCACCAAGATCCAGCACACCCAGCCGGG
>JALDYH010000222.1:0-6432 GCA_032154175.1 Sphingopyxis sp.
GCCCGGACGCTCGAGCTCAATATGGAGCCGAGCCAGGGCAGCTACTGGTTCGACGAAGCGCGGCAAGGGCCCGCGACGCGGCTGGTCCCCGAGTGGGTCGAGGAAATTCTGGGTTAGCGCCGCGCCGCGAAGAAATCCCTGAGCAGCGCCGCCGCATCATCTTCGCCGATGCCGTCGTAGATTTCGGGCCGGTGGTGAATCGTCGGCTGCGCGAACGTGCGGGGGCCATGGACGACGGCGCCACCCTTGGGATCGTCGGCACCATAATAAAGCCGGGCGATTCGCGCGTGAGCGATCGCGCCGGCACACATCGCGCAGGGTTCGAGCGTCACATAAAGGTCGCAGCCGTCGAGCCGTTCGTTGCCGAGTTTTGCCGCCGCGGCGCGAATCGCGACGATTTCGGCGTGCGCGGTCGGGTCGTGCGATTCGCGCGGGCGGTTATGACCCTCGGCAATGACCGCGCCGTCCTTGACGATCACCGCGCCGACGGGCACTTCGCCCCATTCCGCGGCGATGCGGGCGAGATCGAGCGCGCGGCGCATCGGTTCGGGGAGCGGAAGCTGGGGCATCATCGTCGGTTCCTGCTGCGCCGGAACGTCCGGCACCGGCCCGCTCCCATGCGTTAAACGCGGCCTATTCGCTTGACGAATCTCCTGCAAGCCGATAAGCGCGCGCCTTTCCCGGCCCATCCGGTCCCGCCCTTGCCCGTTTTTTCGGGAAGCGCCCGGACGCCGACCCGAGATTTTTGAACGAGGACAAACATCATGTCGCGCATCTGCGAACTGACCGGCAAGGGCCGTATGGTAGGCAACAATGTCAGCCACGCCAACAACAAGACCAAGCGCACGTTCCTTCCGAACCTGCAGAATGTGACCTTGCTGTCGGACGCTCTGGGTCAGGGTTTCAAGATGCGCGTGTCGACCCACGGCCTGCGTACGGTCGAGCATAATGGCGGCCTCGACAACTGGCTGCTGAAGGCCGGCGACGACCAGCTGTCGGCTTCGGCACGCAAGGTGAAGAAGGAAGTCGCAAAGAAGCTGGCCGAAAAGGCCGCTTGAGCGCTTTCAAATCGCTGATGCATGGAGGCGGCCGGGTTACCGGGCCGCCTTTTTGCTGTCCGGCATCCCTTTGTCCGGCAGGCCCGTCAGCTCGAATTGCAGCAGCAGGCTGCGCTGCCACCGGTTGAAATTATTGTCGGCGACGAGCCACAGGTAAGTGCGTCCCCGCTCGACCGAAATCGCCGCGCCTTCGTAATTTTCGGCGAGCGGCACCGGAACGCGGCCGATCGTCCGCGACCGCACGACGGCATCCTTCGCGATGTCGGCGGGGTCGACGATTGCGACGACGGTCGTGAAGACGGGGTCAAATCCGAGCCGCCGATGCACGAGCAGAATGCGCCCGTCGGGCATCGCCGCGGCATCGCTCACCAGCCCTTTCCCCCGCGAATCATAGAAAAAACGAATCGGCGCCGGGCCGGGCGCGGCCGGATCGCCCGTGTAGACCAATGCCGCGCGTCCGCGCGGATCGTCATCGGCACCTTCCGAAAAGACGACCGTCCGCCCGTCGGCAAGCCGCGTCATCGCTTCCGGCCCGCGGTTTCGCGGCCAGCGCGGTTCGGGCAATTTGCGGCGTGATTCGATCGTCGCCAGGCCGGCATCGAGCCGCCAGATCTGGTTGATCCCCTCCAGCGCGATCCAGCTCTTCCCGCTCGACGGGTCGACGAACATCGCTTCCGTATCGATCATCGATTTGCGCGCCGGCCGGCCGTCGGGCGTGGGTAACGCGCGAATCCGGACGTCCGAAACGACGGCGCCGGCGCCGAGCGTCAGCCGCGTCGCATAACCATTGTCGCCGATCAGCTGGAACTGGCCCGGCCCCGTACGAGCGATCGCGGAAAAGCCCCCGAACCGGCTGTGCGGGCTGACGAGATGCCAGCCGCCGACGTACCGCATCATACCGTTCTTTGCCGGCGCGAAAACGAGCGGGCGGGCAGCGGCGCTTTCGGTCAGGTCGTTTTCCGGAAAGCGCATGACGGTGCCCGGCACCGGGCCGACGGCGAGGAATATCAGGGCGGCGAAGAGCAGGCGGCGCATCGCCGCGGGGTTAGGACGGCGGCACGCGAAAGGGAAGCGGTCCACCGCAGAAAGCTGAACGCCAGCCAACAAGCATGTTCAGGCTTCGCTCAATGCGAATCGGGCAAAACATCTTCATCGACAAGCCCAGAAGGGCCAACGACGAAAGAAGGAGAACGACAATGAAAAAGATGGTGACCCTCTCGATCGCCGCCCTGATGTCCGCAGCGACGCTGGGCATGGCGGCTCCGGCCGCGGCACAGAACGGCTGGTACGACCGCGACGGCTATTCGAGCTACGACGCACGTTATGGCCGCGACGATCGCCGCTATGACCGCCGTGACTATCGCCGCGACAACCGCCGCGATTACCGCAACGACCGTCGCTACTATCGTGGCGACCGCCGCAACTATCGCCAGTGCGACAACGGCACCGGCGGCACCGTGATCGGTGCGATTGCGGGTGGCCTTGCCGGTCATGAAATTGCCGGTCGCGGCGACCGTGCCGTCGGCACGATCATCGGCGGCGCCGTCGGCGCCATCGCCGGCCGCGCGATCGACAAGGGGAATGACGGCTGCCGTTAAAGGGCAGTCCCGACCCCCAATAATTTCCTTCCCTCCTTTGCCCCGTCCGGCCTCGCGCCGGGCGGGGTTTTCTTTGCGTGAGCCCGGTGCAGGAGGAGGAGCTTGCCATAATGCATGGGAAAGCCTAGGTTTGCCGCCAAGTGCACGCCCGCGGTTTTGCGGGCGCGTGAGCAGAACAGGTTACAATAGCCATGCGGCAAATGGCAGCGCCATCAGGGCGACCGCCGCGGCCCGGCCCGGCGGTAAAAGGACGAAACAAGGCAGGCGGCGCGGAGCGCCCGATGCCGATCACGCGGCCGCGAAGCTATGCCGCAATCGATCTTGGCACCAACAATTGCCGGCTCTTGATCGCGCGCCCGCAAAATGGCGAACTCGTCGTCATCGATGCCTTTTCGCGCATCGTCCGTCTGGGCGAGGGCTTGCACGGCAGCGGGCGAATCAGCCAGGCCGCCATGGACCGCACCGTCGCCGCGCTGTCGATCTGCGCCGACAAGCTGCGCCGCCGCCACGTCTCGCTGTCGCGCGCGGTGGCGACCGAAGCATGCCGCCGCGCGACCAATGGCGAGGAACTGGCCGAACGTGTCCGGCGCGAGACGGGCATCGTCCTCGACATTATTTCGGCCGCCGAAGAAGCGCGGCTCGCGGTGCTCGGCTGCCACAATCTGATGGAACCCGGCGAGGGGCCCGCGCTGATCTTCGACATCGGCGGCGGCTCGACCGAATTGATGCACGTCGATGTGTCGGACCATGACGTGAAGATCCACGACTGGATCAGCGTGCCGTGGGGCGTCGTGTCGCTGACCGAACATGCCCCGCTTCCCGAAGACAGCCTCGCCGGCCGCCAGGCCGCCTATGCCCATATGCGCGAGGTGACGCGGGGCGCCTTTGCCGCCTTCGCCGATCGCGCCGAACGGTTCGCCGGCCAGCCGCTGCGCCTGCTCGGTACCAGCGGCACCGTAACGACACTCGCCAGCGTCTTCCTCGACCTGCCCCGCTATGACCGCCGCGCGGTCGATGGGCTCGTCGTCCCGACCGATGCGATGCGCGACATCAGCCGGCGCCTCGCCGATGCGAGCATTGCCGACCGCGCCGAGATCGCGTGCATCGGCCGCGAACGCGCCGATCTGGTCGTCGCGGGCTGTGCGATTCTCGAAAGCATCATCGACCTGTGGCCCGCCGCGCGCGTTGGCGTCGCCGACCGCGGTATCCGCGAAGGCATATTGCGCTGCCTCGCGATGCAGGGCCGCGACATTCCCGTCACCCGCCGCGAGTATCGCAAATGAGCAATCCGGGCGGAAAAGGCGGCAGCGGTCGCGGCGGTCTGCATGTGCGCGTCAAGACCGCCCGCAAGCGCAGCGTCTCGTCGACGCGCTGGCTGCAACGGCAATTGAACGACCCCTATGTCCGCCGCGCGCAGGCCGAGGGCTATCGCTCGCGCGCCGCGTACAAGCTGATCGAACTCGACGAGAAATTCGGCTTCCTCAAGAAATCGCGCGCCGTCGTCGACCTTGGCATCACGCCGGGCGGCTGGTCGCAGGTCGTCCGCAAGGCGAATCCCCGCGCGCGTGTCGCGGGGATCGACCTGCTCGCGTGCGAGCCGATCGAGGGCGTCGCGATCCTCGAAATGGATTTCATGGACGATGCGGCGCCCGATGCGCTGATCGAGGCGCTCGGCAGCGCGCCCGACCTTGTTATTTCGGACATGGCTGCAAACACCGTGGGCCATCAGCAGACCGACCATTTGCGCACGATCGGGCTGGCCGAGACCGCCGCCGATTTCGCGGTACAGAATTTGCTGCCCGGCGGCGCCTTCGTCGCCAAAGTGTTTGCGGGCGGGGCCGACCACACGCTGCTGACTTTGCTGAAGCGTCACTTTTCAACGGTAAAGCACGCGAAACCGCCGGCAAGCCGCAAGGGGTCGCCCGAACTCTATGTTATCGCCCAGGGCTTCAAGGGCCGGAGCGACGAGGCGGAGGCGGGGACGGAATAATCGGGTAATGGGTCGAACCGGGGGGAGAATATTGATGGGCAAGTCGAAACAGCCGGTCGCGGCTGTAACGCTCGCTGCGCTGATGCTGGCATCGTGCGGCGGCGGCGGTGAAGGAAGTTTGGGCGGCGGCGGTGGCGGCCCGGTCACCGTCACACCGACGCCCACCCCTGCCCCGACGCCCACTTGTGCGCTCGGTTCGCGTCAGGCCTTCGCCAAGTCGGTGATCGACGAATGGTATCTGTTCCCGAACGACGTCGCGAGCGTCGCCGCATCGGGCCACAGCGACGTCCAATCCTATATCGACGCGCTGGTCGCGCCGGCGCGCGCGCTGAACAAGGATCGTTTCTTCACCTACATCACCTCGATCGCCGAAGAGGAGGCTTTCTACACCAGCGGATCGAGCGCCGGTTTCGGCATGCTCATGGCCTATGATGCCGCGAACCAGCGCATCATAATCGCCGAGGCCTATGAAGGCGCGCCGGCCTTTGCCGCGGGCATCGATCGCGGGGCGGCGATCGTCGCGATCGGCACCAGCAGCTCGAACCTGCGCAGCACCGCGAGTATCGTCGCGGCCGAAGGGACCGCGGGTCTCGTCGACGCGCTCGGCCCCGATGATCCCGGCATCAGCCGCGTGCTTCGCATCACCGATGCAGCCGGCACGCGCGACGTCACCGTCGCCAAGGCCGACTATTCGCTCGACCCCGTTTCCGACCGCTATGGCGCAAAGATCATCAGCGAGGGCGGGCGCAACTACGGCTATGTCAACCTGCGCACCTTCATCTCGTCGGCGGACCCGCAGCTTCGCGCGGCGTTCCTGAATTTCCGCAATCAGGGCGTGACCGACGTCATCATCGATTTCCGCTATAATGGCGGCGGGCTCGTTTCGACCGCCGAACTGATGGGCGACCTGCTCGGGCGCGGCCGCAATTCGAGCGAGCTTTTCTCGCAAACCAGTTTCCGCCCGTCGAAATCGTCCGAAAACGACCGGCATTTCTTCACTGTCCAGCCCGAATCGATCGCACCCACGCGCATCGCCTTCATCGGCACCGGATCGACAGCATCGGCGAGCGAACTCGTGATCAACTCGATGCTGCCTTATCTGGGGACCAACATGACGCTCGTCGGCAGCAATACCTATGGCAAGCCGGTCGGCCAGATCGCGCTCGACAAGGCCGAATGCGACGACCGGATGCGCGTCGTCGCCTTTGCGACGGGCAATGCAACGGGGCAAAGCGATTATTATGACGGCCTGGCGCCGAAGATCGCCAACAGCTGCGCCGCGAACGACGATCTGACGGTGCCGCTGGGCGACCCGCGCGAAGCATCGATTCGCGCGGCGATCGACTTCCTCGCGGGGAACGCCTGCACGACGCGGATCGCCGACGCGAGCATCGGAGCAGCCGCGCAGCGCAGCAGCGTCCGCGTGCTCGCCAAACCCGAAATGCTGGTCCCCGAAAAGCCCAGCGCCGCACAGCGCGAGCTCCCGGGGCTCTTCTGACCGGTCGCCGGCTGCATCGCGGCGATTGACCGCGGCCCGAAAATCGGGCTAACGGCCGCGGCAAGCGACAGGTTCCCCGGCGACGGGGACTAAGAGGGAACGGGAAAACCCCGGCTGCCCCTGCAACTGTACGCGGCGAGCCATCGGCCACTTGCCATTGGGATTCCGGTCCCGAGAAGGCGGCCGACCGGCGCTGACCCGCAAGCCAGGAGACCTGCCCGTCGCCGTCGTCTTTCGCGCGGACAGGGTGTGCCGGGCGGACGGGGGTGAACCCGCATGACGACAAAG
>JALDYH010000032.1:0-32313 GCA_032154175.1 Sphingopyxis sp.
CGACCAGCGGCTACAAATGGGAGCGCGTGGACCGCGGCGATGCCGGCGACAAGCCCTTCGACGCTTTCGTCGAAGACGCCTTCATCTTCGTGGCCGAAGAAAAGCCCGCCGTGAACCTGTCCCGACGCCGACACGACCGGCACCGCCAGATAGCTCACGACAGGCAGATGGCCCGCCGGCATCCCCAAATGCGGCGGATTTTGCCCGTAGCGCGGATCGCGGCGGATATCGTCGGCGCGGATGATCCCCTCGCCGCGAAAGGTCGCGTCGAAAAGCGGGGTGTTCCGCGGCATGCCGAAAGTCTCGAACGCCTCGCGCGGCGCGCCCGACAGGCTGAACAGAAGATAGCTCTCGCCGCCGTCGTCGAGGACATTGTAGAAGAAGGCGCCGAACCGCGCACCGCTGAGCATCGTGGCGATATCGGTTACCGCCTGGACGATGCGGTCGAGATCGAGATCCTGCGAAACGACGATGGCCGCGCGATTGAGCGCGGCCAGCTGTTCGGCCTGCCGCGCGAGCTTCGCTTCGGACCGCTTGCGCTCGCCGATATCGCGCGCGATCTTCGACGCCCCGGCGACGCTACCGTCCGCGCGCAGGATCGGCGAGATCGTCAGCGACACATCGACGAGGCTGCCGTCCTTGCGGCGCCGCACGGTTTCGAAATGCTCGACGCGTTCGCCGCGCTGGATGCGCGCAAGAATGTCATTCTCCTCGCTCCAGCGATCGGAAGGGATCAGCGTCAGGATCGGCTTGCCGATGATTTCGCCGGCCTCATAGCCGAACAGGCGTTCGGCGGCCCGGTTCCAGCTGGTGATCGTTCCTTCAAGGTCCTTGCTGACGATCGCATCGTCCGAGGATTCGACGATCGCCGCCAAACGGTGCGCCGCGGCTTCGGCATCGACCACCGCCTCGGTGCGCCCGTCCCTCGTTTTCATGACCCGTATCTCCGTCTCGCCCGCAAGTTTATTCATCGCGCTATGGAAACCCCTTGCCGCACAATGCGTTCCAGCCAGCACTCGGCGAGCGCCGGCTCCAACTTTCAACGCGCCTCGATCGAAAGCATCGGCGCACACGGGATGAAGATCATTGAGCGATCCGCGCTGCACGGTATTGGTGGTCGAGGACGAATGGCTGCTGCGCATCGATCTCGTCGATGCGGTCGAAGCGGCAGGAATGGCCGTATTCGAGGCGGCGGGCGCGAGCGAAGCCCTTGAGCATATCGAGACTGTGCCCGCCATCGACATATTGGTGACCGACATCCGGCTGAACGAAGAACGCGACGGGTGGGATGTCGCCGAGGCGTTTCGGCGCAGGCACCCCCAGGGCGACGTCATCTACGCCTCCGCCAATCCTCCCCGGCCCGATCGGCTGCTGTCCGGCAGCCTCTTTTTTGAAAAGCCGGTGTCGATGCGGGCATTGGGCGATGCCTGTCAGCGCCTCTGCGCATTGCGGCGCGCTTAACGCGGCAAGCCATCCCGCCCGAGCGCCCTGACCGAGCCCGGACCGACCCGCTCGCGCCAGCAAACGCATCGTCGCAACTTGCGCATATCCCGAGGCGTTTCACGGTCGGAGCCGAGCTTTACGCGGCGGCCCAATCCAACTCGATGCCCTGCAAACGAAAAAGTACAGGAGAGCGAAATGAAACCCGAAATGAAGCTCGATGATACCAACGCCACCCACATTCTCGCCGCCGACCATCGAGCGGTCGAAGAACTGTTCGAGCGGTTCGAAAAGACCGGCGACAAGGCGAAGAAGGCCGAAATCGCATTGCAGATCTGCAACGAGCTCAAGATCCATGCGCAGGTGGAAGAAGAGATTTTCTATCCCGCGCTCAAGGGCAGGATCGACGAGGATCTTCTCAAGGAAGCCTATGTCGAGCATGACGGTGCGAAGCTGCTGATCAACGACATCGTCGCCTCGGGGCCCGAGGACGAATATTTCGAGGCGAAGGTCACCGTGCTGTCCGAAGAGATCAAGCACCACGTCCAGGAAGAGGAAAAGCAGCACGACAATATGTTCCAGCAGGCGCGCGCCGCCGGCGTCGATCTCGACGCGCTCGGCGAGCAACTGCTCGCGCGCAAGCAGGAACTGAAGGCGCAGGCCGACGCAGACGGGCTTCCGCCCGCGCAGATGGCGACGATCGGCGCCGCGTGAGCGAGGACAGGAAAGCGCTGCTCGCCACGCGCCGCGCGGCGCTCGCGGCGGCGCTTTCTGACAGCAAGCTCCTCATTGCCACGGCGGAGAGCTGCACGGGCGGGCAGCTCGCCGCGCTCCTCGCCGGCGATGTGGCCCTCGGGCCCCATCTCGACCGGGGCTTTGTCGTTTATTCGGCCGATTCCAAATGCGATATCCTCGGGCTGTCGCGGGACGATGTCGAACGCAATGACGCGGTCAATCGCGAGGTCGCCCGCGCGCTGGCCGCGGGTGCGCTTGAGCGAAGCGCCGCCGACATGGCGGTAGGCATCACCGGATTTTGCGGACCCAGACAAGGGGATGAAGAGGTCGGCCTCGTCTATCTGGCGTGCGCAGGCCGGAGCAGCGACATGTTGGAGATCGAACGCCGGTTCGGCGACATCGGCCGCGAGCAGGTTCTCGATCATGCCGTCGCGGCGGCGATCGAACTTCTGGTCGAAATGGCGGAACGGCGGCGGACGGGGACCGCCTAGCCAATCATCAAGCAGTACGCACGCCCAGACAGGTCAGGCAAGGACATGAACAGATATTTCACGAAGATCGCGTCGAAATCGGCACGCATCATGGGCGAGCCGCTCGCGTTCATCATCGCGGTGCTGTTCGTTGTGGTCTGGGCGGCGACCGGCCCCCTGCTCGGCTACAGCGATACCTGGCAGCTGATCGTCAACACGGCGACGACCGTGCTGACCTTCCTCGCCGTCTTCCTGATCCAGAACAGCCAGAACCGCGACGGCGCCGCGATGCAGGCGAAGCTCGACGAAATCCTGCGCGCGCTCGACCAGGCACGGGTCGAGTTCGTCGGCATCGAGCATCTGACCGATCAGGAGATCGAGGACATCCGCGACGCGCTCGAAAAGGATATCGCCGGCAAGAGCGGCAAGGAAGGAACTGCCGGCAAAACCGTCGAGGCATTGCTCGACCGCTATTGAGGCAGAACGATTGCGCCCGGAGAACCGCCCGCACGGACCGATGAGCGCGAACGGCGGTCGGACCCGTTGCGCGAACCGGCTTCGCAATTTCGGCTCATACTGCAGCGCGATCCGCACGCCGAGCGCCGCAAGCTTCGCAACCTGGGCACCACCCCGCGCGCTTTCCCCTTATGCGCGCTCGCCGTTTCGCCCGCTCGTCGATCATCGACCGCGCTTCCTATGATCGCGAGACCGCAACGCTGTGCATCTGCTTCCGCGACACCGGAAAATATCTCTATTTCGATGTCCCGCCGGAGATTTACGAGGATTTGTGCCGGGCGGGTTCGGCCGGCGCCTTTTTCAACGAGCGCATCAAGAGCCATTTCCGCTGCCGCCGCGATCCTGAGCGAAAATATTTCGGCCCGAAGAGGAGGCTGCCCGGCTCGCAGCCCTAGGCGCGCACATCGAGCCGCATTCGAAACATGGATCAAGAAAAAGCCGGTTTAGTCGCCTTTCCCGTGCGAACGGGGAACGTCCGGGCCGGCCCGCGCGTGCTTGCCCCGAACCCGTGCCGGCGTGCGGCGAATTTCGGTGGGTGAATGGAAAGCGATCGCATTTACGATTGTCTGGTGATCGGCGGAGGTCCCGCCGGCCTGACGGCTGCGATCTACCTTGGCCGCTTCCTGCTCGACGTAGCCGTCATCGATGCAGGTGACAGCCGAGCCGCCCTTATCCCCTGCACGCGCAATCACGCCGGCTTTCCGGACGGCATCAGCGGGGTAGAACTGCTTGGCAGGATGCGCCGCCAGGCCGGCCTCTACGGCGTCGAAATCCGCCAGAGCCGGGCGACTGCGCTCGCGAGACACGGACAGGCTTTCGAAGTCGAATGCGCGAGCGGCCTGTACCGCGCACACGCCGTCCTGCTCGCCACCGGCGTCGTCAACCGCCCGCCGCCCCTGCTCGACGTTGACGAGCATCGAAAGGCGATAGCCGCGGGCCTTCTTCGCTATTGCCCGATCTGCGACGCCTATGAAGTGACCGACAAGGCGATCGCGGTTCTCGGCAGCGGCGAGCGCGGGATCAGGGAGGCGATCTTTCTCAGGGGATATTCGGCCGACGTCACGCTTGCCGCTCCCGAAGGCGCGCCGCCGCCTTCGCCTGCAGAACAGGCCGAGATCGGCCGCGCCGGTATCCGTTTCATACCGGGCTGCGATGCGGTCCGCATTGCCGGCAACGCCATCGAACTCGGTTTCGGATCCGTCATCGAACGGTTCGACACGCTCTACCCTGCGCTCGGTTCGGATATACGCTCCGAGCTTGCTGCCGACGTTGGTGCAAGCCGGAGCGCGGACGGTTGCCTGCTCGTCGACGCGCACCAGCGAACCGACATCGAAGGCCTCTACGCCGCGGGCGACGTCGTCCTCGGCCTCGATCAGATCAGCCACGCGATGGGCGAAGGCGGCGTCGCCGCCACCACGATCCGGAACGATCTCGCCGCCCGGCGGCCCCTTCTTCGGCCGCTGCTGCAAAGCTCCGCGGAACGCCTGTCATGACCGCGAGCAAGCGCATCGGTCACATCAAGGCGAATATCGTCCTTTACGGCGCGTTGTTCGCGAACCTCGGGATAGCCATCGCCAAATTTGTCGCAGCGAGCATCAGCGGCTCGTCTTCGATGCTCTCCGAAGGCGTCCATTCGCTGGTCGACAGCGGCAACCAGTTGCTGCTCCTCTATGGCCAGCAAAAGGCGAAGCGCCCTCCCGACGCGCGCCATCCCTTCGGCTATGGACGCGAACTCTATTTCTGGGCCTTCGTCGTCGCGATCCTGATCTTTGCCGTCGGCGCCGGCATTTCGGTCTATGAGGGCTGGATTCACATCTCCGATCCCGAACCGCTGCGCGATCCGACCATCAACTATATCGTGCTCGGCGTCGCCTTCCTTCTCGAAGGCGCATCCTGGGCCATCGCCGTTCGCGAATTCAACGCCGGCAGGAACGGGCTCGGCTGGTGGCAGGCGGTGCGGCAATCGAAGGATCCCGCCGGGTTCATCGTACTTTTCGAAGACAGCGCCGCGCTTGCCGGCTTGCTCATCGCGGCGGCCGGCGTCTGGCTCAGCCACGAAACGCAGGACCCACGGATCGACGGCATGGCATCGATCGCGATCGGTCTCATCCTCGCCGCCGTCGCTGCGCTTCTCGCGCGCGAAGCCAAGGAATTGCTGATCGGCGAAGCGGCCGACCCGGCGATGATCGAGACGATATGGCGGATCGTCGAGCGTCATGAGGGGATCAGCAGCGTCAATCATGTCCGCACGGTGCACACGGCGCCGCGCTCGATCTTCGTTGCGGTGAGTGCCGATTTCGAGGACGATCTCGCGATGGGGCGGGCAGAAACGCTGATCGAGACGATCGAAGCCGAGCTCAAGGCAGCCTCGCCCGAGATCAGCTCGATCTATATCCGGCCCGAAAAGCGGCGCGATGCCGTCCTGCAATCCGGACCCGCGAACATCTGACAACAAAAAAGCCGGCGGCCACCCGGACCGCCGGCATGAACCCGCCTTAGGCTAACGGGTCCGGGGGTTCAGGGCAGGTTTCGGCGTCCCCCGCGGCCGAAGACGAAGCCGAGCACGACCAGGACGACGGCGATGACGAGGAGGATTTTCGCAAAATCGGCTGACAGGCCGGCGATGCCGCCGAACCCGAGCAGCGCGGCAACGAGCGCGATCACGGCGAAGATAATAGCCCAACGAAACATCGATATTCTCCCTTCTGGGCGGCGCGCTTCCCGGCGCGCTCGCACGGGGGTGCGAGAGCGGCGAAGAGTTCGCCGGTTCATGTTGTTCGAGACAGAATTGGAACGCCGATTCCCGGCGAAAGTTCCTGTTTGATCTGGATCAAGATTGGCGGATCGGCGCGCTAGCCGCGACCGACCGGATGGCTGAGATAGGGTGATCCGATCTCGCAAAAGCGGCGCGGCACATCGGCGGCAACCTTGATTCCGATGCGGCGGCAAGCGGCGACCCTTTTGACAGCCGTGCCTGCGCAAAGCTCGAAAGGCGGCCGGTCGAGCGGCCTGCCGCCGAAGCTCAGATCGATCCCGAGTGCCTGGCACAATCTGCCCGGCCCGGCGCACAGGAAGCGGTCTTCGACCTCGCCCCGGCGGCGGCGCATGGCGTCGAGCCCGGAATCGGGTTCGATCGCACGGATGAGTACGCCCGAACCATGGCCGCAGGTGAAGTTCATGCAAAAATGAAGGCCGTAGATGCGGTAGACATAGAGATGTCCCGCTGGGCCGAACATCGGCGCGTTCCGGGCGGTCGGCCCGCGAAAGCTGTGCGCGGCCGGATCCTCGGCATCATAGGCCTCGGTTTCGACAATCGAGCCACCCACGCCGTCGACATAGACCGACACGCCGATCAACTCGCGCGCCACGATCTCGACGCCGCGTTCGAAGAAGGAACGGTCGATCTTTGCCGGTCCAGGCAAGCCGGGGCTCAGCGCGGCTGGCCGCGCCGCTCGCGGCCCGCACGCGTGTCATCCTCTTCGCCGACGCGGGTTCCGGCTTCGGGATTATAGTTTTCGGGGATGCTTCCGCCGCTTTCGGGGTCGCGTTTCGGCTCGCGGTCGAGCGTATCGCTCGGCCGGCGGGCGGATCCTTCGGGCTGGTTTTCGGTCGAGATATTGGGCGCGCGCGTTTTTTCGGTCGGAACATTGCGGCTTTTCCGGTTGTCGGTCATCTTCGTTTCTCCCATGCTGCGCGCTGACTTCAGATTTCGGTCTGCCCGGGTGGCAGCCCCCGCGTATCGGGACGAAGCTTTTCGAACACGGGAAGACCGTCGTCCGGCCTCGCCCATGACGGCGCTTCGCCCGCAAAGATGTGAAATCCGGGCGCGATCGCCTCGGGATCGTCGAGCGACCCCGCGGCGATATCGATCTCGCCCGACTGGTGGCCGACGTGAATCGTCAGCGGCGCTCCGCAGCCCAGACAGAAATTGCGCTCGCCAAAGGGCGTCGACGCAAAACGTCCGAGGCGATCGGTCCCCGCCGTCCATTCGAACTTGTCGAGCCCCACGGTCGTGAACACCATAGCGCCGCTACCCGAGACATGCTGGCAAATACGGCAATGGCACCAGCCCGTATCATAGGGAAGCGCGTGCAGGCGGTATCGCACGGCGCCGCAGGCGCACCCACCCTCGAGCGGGGCAGCAAGGTCCGTCACGGCCATCCTTCCGCAGCGCGAACCGGAAACATCAGCGGCTTCCTCCGACCGGGGCGTCGGCGCCCGTCTTCGGTCCGTTATCGGTGCGGACCGACGCATCGCCTCCCCCGCCCTGCGGGTCGGAGTCGAAATCCTCGGGATTGCCCTTGCCGCCCGCTCCGGCGCCCGAGCCCGAGACCGGACCGCTGCCCGTGCTGCGGCGACGACCGCGATTGAGCCCCGCGGTGTCGGCCGATGCACGCTGATCGCGCGGATAGTCCTCGGGCGACACGCGGCTCACATTGTCGCGGTCCTCGACATCTTCCTGACGCTGGCCGCCGGGGGTTGGAGCGCCTTCGCCATGCTCGGGATAGGCCTCGCCAAGGGGGCCGCGCGGCGTTCGGTCGTCATTCATGGTCAATCTCCTGCATCTCTCGCCAACGCGCGGCGGGACGGAGAGGTTTCGCGCCAACCGGCGGCGCGGGCACACGCCGGGACCGAAGTTGTTGATCTGGGATAATATCGGCCGGAAAACCGATCGCGGACTTGCCGGATCGCGCAACCGCACCGCTCCGCCTCCGTTGATGAGGCAACTCCGTCAGAACGAAGTGGAACCCGAAATGGCTCTCAAAAAGCTGCTTGCAGTCGCCGCGGTCGGCGGCGCGATGTGGAAATATTTCTCGTCGCCGAAGGAAGATGAAAAGCGCGACGATCATGCCGCCGCCTTTGCCGACGCCGAAACGCACCCCGAGAATTTCGACCAGACGCGGTCCGCCGGGCCGGAAGGAATGCGCGACGCGACCCGCCGCGAATGGAGCAAGGTCGACCAGGCCGCCGACGAATCCTTTCCGGCGAGCGACCCGCCCGCCTATTGACGGGAGAGCAATCGTATGACGACCTTTTCTCTGCACTATGAAGACGATGGTCTGGGGCTCGAAAAGCGCGTGGAGTTCGAGGCGCGCAATGCCGCGCTGGCGCTTTCGATTGCACATGGTGAAGCCCAAGGCCGGTGGGCCGAACTGCTGGCCGACGGGCGGCCGGTCTGCCGTCTTGGCAGGTCCGCCACGAGCGCAGGCGATTTCTGGATCATCCGGTGACCGGATTCGACGAAAATGGGCCGCGTTGAAAATCTTCGCACCCTGACCGCCGATGCCCGTCTCCGCGCGCGCATCGCGCGTATCCACGCATGCCTCGCGGCCCATCGGCTGCGCATACTCAGGACTCAGAGCCGGCACCAGATGGACAAGCCGCAAGCTCGGCAAGGGTAATGCCTCCGGCGCTCCGTCCGGTGGGCGGTTTCCGTGCGCGAAACCGAATGGCCCGTCATGCATTTCGCCTTTGGAGGGTTCGCGATGTGAAACCCGGCCTGCAGGGAGCTGACACAAGTGGCAGATGATGTGGCGCCGCGCGCCGAAGAAGACGGGCTTCATCGCGTTTCGACGGGAAGCGAGGGACTCGACGATATATTGGGCGGCGGGCTCGATCCCAACCGCATGTATCTTTACGAGGGGCGGCCGGGGACCGGCAAAACGACGATCGCCCTGCAATTCCTGCTCGCTGGCGCAAAGCTCGGCGAGCGCGTACTCTATATCACGCTGTCGGAAACCGCCCGCGAGCTGGCGCTTGTCGCCAAAAGGCACGGATGGTCGCTGGGCGGGATCGAGATTTTCGAGCTCGTTCCTCCCGAAACCACCCTCGATCCCACACGTGAGCTGACGATCCTCCATCCCGCCGAGATCGAGCTCAGCGAAACGACCAATCTGATCTTCGAGAAGATCGCTGCGCTGAACCCCGCGCGCGTCGTGTTCGACAGCCTTTCCGAACTCCGGCTACTCGCACAGAATCCGCTACGCTATCGCCGGCAGGTGCTTGCGATGAAGCATTTTTTTGCCACGCGTGATTGCACGGTCGTCCTGCTCGACGATTTGTCGTCGGCTGAAAACGACCTGCAACTTCATTCGATCTCGCACGGCGTGATCAATCTCGAACAGCTGGCGATCGATTATGGCGCCGAGCGGCGGCGCCTCCGGGTGATGAAAATGCGCGGTATCCAATTTCGCGGCGGCTATCATGACTTCACCATCCGCCGGGGAGGTCTAAAAATTTATCCGCGCCTGATCGCTGCCGAGCATCACGCCAAATTTATCGGCGACTTCACCCCGAGCGGCAATGCCGAACTCGACCAGCTCCTCGGCGGCGGGCTCGAACGCGGCACCAACGCGCTCTTCATTGGCGCCGCGGGCGTCGGCAAATCGTCGCTCGCGCTGTCCTTCGCGCTCGCCGCGGCAGGCGGTGTTCTTCGCCTTCGACGAAGGCCGCGGCACACTCGAAGCGCGCGCGCGATCGATCGGTTTCCCGCTCGATGAGGCATTGGATTCGGGACTGCTGCGGTTTCAGCAGGTCGATCCGGCCGAACTTTCCCCCGGCGAATTCGCCGCCAATGTCCGCGCCAGCGTCGAGGAGGATGGCGCGCGTGTCGTCGTCATCGACAGCCTCAACGGCTATCTCAATGCCATGCCCGACGAGCGCTTTCTCATTCTTCAGATGCACGAACTGCTGAGTTACTTGGGGCAGCAGGGCGTGCTGACGATCCTCGTCCTCGCGCAGCATGGCCTGGTTGGTCCCATCGAAACACCGCTCGACATCAGCTATCTCAGCGACGCGGTCGTCATGCTTCGCTATTTCGAGGTCGGTGGCTCGGTCCGGCGCGCGCTGTCGGTGGTCAAGAAGCGCAGCAGCAGCCACGAGCATACGATCCGCGAGTTCCGGCTAAGTCCCGGCGGCATTGCCCTCGGGCCGCCGCTGACGCAATTTTCGGGCATTTTCTCGGGCACCCCGGCCTATGTCGGCGAGCATGAGCCCCCGGCGTTTCCCGAATCCTCCGACCGGAACTGATCATGGAAGGGGTCAGTGTCCTGATCCTCGCCCCGATCGGGCGCGACGGGCCGGCGGCGGCGGAAATCGTCGCGCGCACCGGCGTCGCGGCGGAGGTTTGCCGCGATTTCAGCGCACTGATCGACCGCCTCAACGGACCGTGCCTCGCCGTGATCGCGACCGAGGAAGGCCTGTTCGGTCAGGATCTCGACCGGCTTGCGAACTGGGCGCGCGATCAGCCCGCCTGGTCCGACCTGCCCTTCATCATTCTGACCAGCCAGATTCCCCTTTACCGTGTCGCGACATGGCGGGACGCACTCGTCGCCTCGCTGGGCAATGTCACGCTGCTCGAACGGCCGGTGCAATCGATCACGCTGACCAGCGCGGTCCGCGCCGCGCTGCGTGCGCGGCAGCGGCAATATGACCTGCGCGGACTGCTCGGCGAGCTCGAACATGGCAATGAGCGGTTTCGGCTGATCGTCGAAAATGCACGCGACTATGCGATCATCTTCAGCGACGCCGACGACCTGATCACAGACTGGCTGCCGGGCGCGGCATCGGTCTTCGGCTGGAGCCCGGCCGAAATGATCGGCAAGCCCGTTTCGAACATCTTTACGCCCGAAGATCGCGCCAAAGGAATTCCGGAACAGGAGCTTGGCCGCGCCCGCGAAGAGGGCGAAGCGCCGAATATCCGCTGGCACGTCGGCAAAGGCGGCGAGCGCGTCTTTCTCGACGGCCAGACCGTCGCCTTGCGCAACGGAAACGGCACCGTCCGCGGTTACCTCAAGATCGGCAAGGATATTACCGAACGCCAGCGCAACGAGGAACGTCAGGCGGTGCTGCTTGCCGAGCTTCAACACCGCGTGCGCAATGTCCTCGCGATGGTCGCGTCGCTGGTCAACCGCGGTGACAGCGGCGGTTCGACCGGCGAATTCCGCGAACGGCTCAGCGGCCGTATCGCCGCCATGGCCCGCACGCAGACGCTACTGACCCGCGGCACGGGCCTCGGCGTCGATCTTGGCGGAATAATACGCGACGAATTGCTGGCGCAGGCGGCCGACGAGACGCGCGTATCGATCGTCGGTCCTCCGATGCTGCTTACGCCCAAGGCAGCTGAAGTCCTGACGCTTGCCGTTCACGAGCTCGCCACCAATGCGGCCAAATATGGTGCGATCGGCATTCCGGACGGCGAGGTGAGCGTGCATTGGATGCGCAGCGGCCGGGACGGGCAGGACTGGCTCGAGTTCGAATGGAAGGAAAGCGGTGTGCCCATCGAACCGGAATCCGATCGCCGGAGGGGCTTCGGGACCGAACTGATCACGCGGCGCGTCCCTTACGAACTCAAGGGCAAAGGGACTCTCCACCTCGAGTCCGACGGCCTCCGCTGCCGCATCGCCTTTCCGGTACGCGACGGTGAAAGCGTTTTGCAGACCGATGTGCCGGCTGCGTTTCGCGATCTGGAAGGGAAAGGCATATGACCAGTCCGCTCGGCGGTCTCTCGATCCTCATCATCGAAGATGATTTCTATCTTGCCGACGATGCGCAGCAGGCGCTCGAAGCGGCGGGTGCGGCGGTGCTCGGGCCGGTGAGCAACGCGGACGATGCGCTGGAACTTCTTGCCCGAACGCGCCCCGATTGCGCGCTCGTCGACGTCAATCTCGGCGGAGGCGCGAATTTCGTGTCGGCCGAGGCATTGCAGCGGCTGGGCGTCCCCTTCGTCTTCCTCACCGGCTACGACGAAAGCATCATTCCAGCGCAATTCGCCTCGATCCCGCGCCTGCAGAAACCGGCGGCCAGGTCGGCGCTGCTCGCGGCGCTCGCCGAGACCGCTCGACGGTGAACTGACGGCGGCGCCGCGCGGGCTAATCCATGTTGTTACGCAACGCTGCCGAATGCCCTAAGAAGATGGCAGGTCGCGCTGCTTTCGAGGTCAAACATCCTTCGGGACGTTCGCGTCGGCCAATGGAGGGTCTCGACATGCCGGAAACGGGCGAACTTGGCGGACAACGCATTCTTCTCGTCGAGGATGATTTCTTCATCGCGTCCGATACCGCGGATATCCTCGAGCGTGCGGGCGCCGAAGTGATCGGTCCTTCAGGCTGCGCCGAGGATGCGCGGGCGATGCTGGTGGCGAGCAGACCGACGCTGGCGGTGCTCGATCTCAACCTCGGCGAAGGGCGCCCGGGCTTCGACCTCGCGCATCTCGTGAGCAAGCGAGGCATCCCGATGCTCATCCTGTCGGGCTATGACCGGGAGGTTGCGCCAGCCGAACTCGCCGACGCCGAATGGCTGCAAAAGCCAGCAAGGCCACAACAAATCCTCGAAGCAGCACGTCGCCTCTGTCCAGGAATCCATTGACGGAAGGGTTCAGTCGTTCCGGATAATGGTCAAGGGTGCGACGAGCGCGGTGATATTCGACGCGTTGAACGGCTTTTCGAGGATCGGGCGAGCCTGAAATCGTTCGGGCAGCGACCATTCCTCATAGCCCGTCGCGAAGGCGAAGGGGATGTTGCGTTCGGCCAGCGTGTCGGCCGCCGGAAAGACCGCGCCGTCGCGCAGGTTGATGTCGAGGATCGCCGCATCGATCCGCCCGTCTTCGGCAATGATTTTCGCGGCATCGGCGGCACTTGCGACGGGACCCAGTACCTCGGCCCCGGCATCAACAAGCGCGCGCGTGATATCGTCGGCGATCAGATATTCGTCCTCGACGACGAGGATGCGGCATCCGGATAATGCAGGCTCGACCATCGGCTATTCCCCTGTCTCCAATTCCGCCAGCGCGGGCACCTCGATAGTGCAATGAATGCCGTCCGGCTCGAAATCATATGTCGCGCGGGCACCAAGCTGGTAT
Source organism: Sphingopyxis sp. (assembly GCA_032154175.1). GTDB lineage: Bacteria > Pseudomonadota > Alphaproteobacteria > Sphingomonadales > Sphingomonadaceae > Sphingopyxis. Next base: position 13,021 of record JALDYH010000032.1, read on the forward strand.
GGCAGCGCGCGTTCGATCAGCTCGCGGCCGTAGCCGCCGCCTTCCGCCGGCGCGCCGGCCGCTCCGACGCCCGACACATCTTGCTCGCGCCCGTCCACCCGCGACCTCGGCCCCTGCGCCTCGTGCTGAACGACGCCCCACGCGATGCTCAACCAATCGACCCGATTCGACATCGCGCCATATTTATCCGCGTTCGTGGCGAGTTCGTGCAAAGCGAGCACGAAGGTCTGGACGGTCGCCGACCGCAGCGGAACGTTTTCGGGTCCGTCGAGATTGATCTTACCCTTCTCCTCCGGCCGCGCAAGCTCGACATGCGCCGACAATAATTCGCGCAGCAGCAGGTCGAACGGGATGCGCGTCCCCGTCTCGCGCCGCGACAACAGCCTTTGAACGCGCGCAAGCGCCGAGAGCCGATCATCGATACAGCATCCTAGCTGTTCGGGCGTCGACACGCGGCGCAGCTTTCGCGCCGTTGCCACCTGCACGACCGCCATCAGATTGCGGGTTCGGTGCCGCAGTTCGGTGACCGCATCCTGCTGGGCGCGCAGACCCAGGATATCGTCGACATCGATCGAGGTTCCCAGAGGTGCGATCTGGCCTTCCGCCGAATAAGTCACCGTTCGCGCCCCCTCCATATGGTGTGAACCAGTGTAACGCGGTGACGGCCGGAAAGTGCCAAAGGAAGTGAGCCTGGGCATGATAAGCGAGGTCTGAAAGCGCAGCTACGCGGCCTCAGCTTTCTGCTGCTGATTGGGCTGCCAGTCCCACGACATGAGATGCGGACCAGCCTGAGGCGATCTTTTCGATGGCATCGGCGACGGACGGGCGCATTTTCACAGGTTTGATTTTCCGTATTTAGCGGGCCGGCCGCACCGTTGATGTCATGTCGGCAATCAATTTCGTCCTGCGTGGCACTTGAGCCGTAACTGTGCGTAATATGACCGACAGCTTTCGCGAAAGCGGGGATGAATATGATCAAGCACGCTTCCGGACGCCGAACCGACGAACGGGTTTCCCCTCGGGAAGGCCCGGACGATGTCGCGGCGCTTCGCGCCGAACTCGAAACATTGCGGGGACAGCTCGAAGTCAGCGAAGGCGAGCGCGACAGGGCAGCGGCGCGCGAACAGGCCCTGCGAAACGATCTGCAGCACCGGGTTCGCAACATGCTCGCGGTCATTCGTTCGGTCTGTATGCGCACAGTGAGTTCGAACGAATCCGAGGAGGTCCGCGATCATTTGCGCGGGCGTCTCGATGCGCTCGCCAGGTTCGAGGTGTCGCGCAGCGCCGGCAAGACCGGCAGGTCCAATCTCGAGGATATGGCCCGTGACGAACTGCGTGCGTTCGAATTCGACGACCGCATCGAGATCGACGGCCCCGAGGTCGATATCGCCCACGACAGCGCGCTGCTCATCGGACTGGCCCTCCACGAGCTGGTCACCAACGCCATCAAGTTCGGGGCACTCTCCTCGAGCGACGAACGCGCGCGGTTGAAGCTTAGCTGGCAGGTTTCCGGCGAGAGGCTGATCTTCGCCTGGCAGGAAAGCGCCGTTCCCGTCCTTACCGAAGCCCCGCTGAAGCCCGGCTTCGGCCGCGAATTCATCGAGCAGGCCCTTCCCTATCAGCTCGGCGCGGCGACGCGCTTCGAGCTGCGTCCCGGCGGCGTCGATTGTTCGATCGAACTGCCGCTTTCGGTGCTCGACGGCCGAAGCGCGCCGCCGCGCAACTGGATATGAACTATCGCGTGCGCGGGGCGTTGCCTCGGCATGGCCGAACGAAAACCCGATCCGTCCGAAGGGCGCGCCGCGGCGCGCCTCGGCCTGCTGGCGTCGCTCGATACCGGGGAATTACGGGCGCTCGATGAGACCCTCGAGTTCAGACAGCAGATAGCGGCGCATCACATGATCCTCGAAGAAGGATGCCGCGTCTCGTCGCCGTCGATCATCGTTTCGGGTTGGGCCTGCCGCACCCGCATTTTTCTCGATGGACGAAGGCAGATTCTGAGCCTGCTCGTTCCAGGCGACCTGATCGGCGTCTGCCGCCAGAGCGATCCGATCGCCGCGACAGGCGCCGTCGCATTGACGGACGTCATCCTTTGCCCTGCCCCGAAACCGGAACATCCGGGGCGAGGCCTGTCCGAAGCCTATGCGAGAAGCGGCGCGCTCGAAGAATTCTATCTGTTCCGGCAGATCGCACGGCTGGGGCGCATGAGCGCCTATGAACGGATCGCCGACCTGTTTCTCGAAATCGGCGAACGTCTTTCGGCCGTCACGCACGGCCCGCGCGATCATTTTCCTTTTCCCTTAACGCAGGAGACGATGGCAGACCTCCTCGGGCTCACCAGCGTGCATGTGAACCGTATGCTCCAGCTCTTCCGCCGTCAGGAGCTGATCGAGGTCCGCAGCGGGACGGTCCATATCCGCGATCTCGGAGCGCTCGTCAATCTTGTGGAGCATCGCTGCGCAATCGTTTCGGGCGCCTGACGGATCAGGCGCATTAGCGGCACGATCCTGAAATCAAGGTCACCCAAATCGAGCCGGTTACCGGGTGCGTGATACGACCGATCCCGAGGCAGAAAGACCGATCTATCCGCCCGTTTCGAGCCCACGGGGACGAGCGAGCACCCACGGCGTGACGACGAACCCCGCATTCCCGTGGATGCCCAGAATGCGGAGCGGCGGTTCGTTTGCTCTTTGAAGAAGCGCGCGCCGTCAAGGCCAGCTCTAATGGATCCCTGCGCAAAAAACGGACCCGCCAAAGCGGGCCCAGTTACCGCGGGTGCGCGGTGAGGAGACTTTTCGAACCCTGTCAGGGCTGCTCGCCCGACCGGCGAAGCTCTTCTTCGGTCTGCCGGTCGGTCCTGCTGCCGTCCTGCCGCTGATCATTCATCGCGCCGCCAGTGCCGCGCGCTTCCGCGTCACCGCCCGTCTGTTCTTCGGCCGTTCTGCCGCGCTGCTCTCCAACCCCGCCCTGCTGACCCTCGCCGATGGTGCCGAGCTGCGACGGATCGGCCTCGTCGACACCGCCGCCGCCCTGGCCGGTGCCGGAGGGGCCGCGCGCGGGATCGCCGTTCCGGTTGCCCTGCCCGCCATCCTGACCTTGCCCGCTCCCGCCCTGGCCGCCTTGCTGGCTCGGTTCCTGCCCGCCCTGCTGACCCTGCCCGCCCTGCTGCTGTCCGCCCTGCTCGCGGATTTGTTCACCCGGACCGTCCTGGGTTCCGTCGTCGCGATTGTTCTGCTGATTCTGTTCCATGTCGTCACTCCTGATGGCCGGCAGGGCCTCTCGAAGAGACGCGGGATCATCAGGGCTGTTCCGCGCCGAAACCGCCTCCGCCCCGGAAATCGTACAAAGTTGATCGAGGCTAACAAAATGGAGGGCCCGCCGACCGGAACATTGACCGGGCGCCCGCGTCGTCACCGCATCCGCAGCAGGAGAACGAACATGACGCGCTCGCTCTACCTCGCCCTCCCGGCGCTTGCTCGCCGGGGTCGTGGCCACCAAGCGGGCGGTCTCGAAATCCCGTCCTGTCGAATGAAAGGAAAATCCATGAGCGAGCGAGGACTTGAATTTGCCGAACGCTGGATCGCCGGGAATGTCCGGCCCTCGGTCTATCTGCCCGAAGATGGCGATAGCCCGGAAGCCGATGCCGTGCTGCGCCAGATGCTCGAGGAGGCCCGCGAAGAGGGTCTCAGCCGCGAGGAGCTGGAGGAAGATATCGGCGATCTCGACGAATATGTGCAAAGCGCGCTGGCCGAGGCGACCGACGCCGAACTCGACCGGATGATCGAGGATGACGAATGAGACGGGATGCCATGCCCCGGAGGCAGCGATGATCCGCTGGCTCCTGATCGGGGCGATTGCCGGCGCGCGCGCCATCACGCCGATCGCCGCGATCAGCGAGGCCGCGCGAAGGAACCGGCTCCCCACCGGCGCCGCCCCGCCCGCCTTCTTCGGGGACCCGCTTTTCGCGGGCGGCGTCAAAGCGCTCGCGGCCGGCGAACTCGCCGGCGACAAGCTGGCCTCGGCGCCCGACCGGATCTCCGGCCGCGGCATGGTCGCGCGGATTGTCAGCGGTGCCCTCTCCGGAGCCGCGCTTGCGCCGCGAGACCGGCGCGGGCTCGCCGCAGCGTTTGGCGCCGCCGGCGCGCTGGCGGCCGCCCATCTCACTTTCGCCTTGCGGGTCCGCGCCATGCGGCGCTTCGGCCAGAAACCGACAGGGCTCGTCGAAGACGCCTTGGTACTCGGGGCAACCGGTCTCCTGCTCAAGGATGCGGGTCGGCCCGCACCGAAGCCGGGTTGATCGCAGCCAGTTGGTCGGCTTGAGCCTCCCATTCGGGAAACGTCATGCCATGTCACAACTCGATTGTTGCAATCGAAAATGTGAACCCGCTCAGCGCGCCCGGTTGAAAGGCGAGTCCGGACGCGCGAGCAGCTCCGCGATATCGTCGGCGGCAAAGGCCTGACCGTTTTCGAGGATGAGCGAATATTGTTCGCGCTCGGCCGGCGAAGCCGACACATAGTCGACGAGGATTTCGCGCAGCGGCCGCGGCGTGCCGACGTCGTCGGATAGCGGCGGCACCTCTACGCCGTCCGCTCGATCGTGCGCACGCGACAAGGTGCCGCGCAGGTTCCAGATATCATCGTCCGCCGGCATCGATCACGTCTGCTTCAGAAATGCGCGCACCGCATCGGCCGAATTGCCGACCGCGTCGACCGCTTCGCGAAGCTCCTGTTCGCTTACCCCCAGCGCCGCCGTCCAGTCGCGAACCTCATATTCCTCGCTCAGGCTGATCCGGCTGCGGTCGGCCACGCCGACATCCCGTTTGTCATCTGCCATCGTAGCATCTCCTGCTCTTGCTGCTTGCAAGGTTGCTCGCTCTTTCAGTCGGTCCTCGCGGAGCCTCCGAAATTCGCTCATTTGTCGCCGCCGTCGGACGGCGCAGTCCTGTTCTCGCCCTGTCTTGCGAGATCCTCCTCGCTCGGGCGGCCGTCGCCAGAGTTGCCGGGCGGCATCCTGTCCCACGCGCCGCCGTGCCGGTCCGCATCGGCGGCCGGCCCCGCCTTGCTGTTGTCGCGGGGGACCTCGCGCGATTGTCCGCCCGACGGATCGGCCCCGCCGCGCAGATTGTCGAGATCCGCATTCTCGTGCCCGTCCTGCGAGCGGATCTGCTCGCCCGGCCCCTTCCGGGTGCGGTCGTCGTTTTGGCCGGCGTCCACCATCATCATCTCCTGTATCCAACGCAGGAGAGACGCATCGATCGATCGCGGGTTGCGCAAGCGAGCCGCAAAGGCGCAGCAATATCCCGGCAAATTGATCTGGATCAGCGTTTGACGCCCGCGCGCCGAAGATCAGGGAAGATTTGAGAGAAGATAAGCGCGGATGACGAAGGCGCACACCGCGATCAGCGCTGCCGCGAAAAGCAATATGGCGAGCCGCGTGCTCCACAGGCTCGATCGTCCCCGGACCATCTGCACCCCGCTCACGACGAGCGCGAGCCCCATGAGCAGCATGGCGCCGAGCGCGGTGATGACAAGCCGCGCATTCTCCGCCGACGCGGCGGGATTGCCGAGCGGCCTGCCGTCCAAGGCGGCCGCAAGATTGGCGGCGAGCATCCAGACGACGGCTGCCATTGTGGATGCAAGGATGGCGCCGAGCTGGAGGACATGCCTGCCGCGGCGGGCCCGCTCCTCGTCCCCGATCGCCGGGCGCCCGCACGCGGGGCAGACCGGCGCCCGGCAGGGCGTCTGTTCTCCGCAGAATGGACTGAGGCATGTGCGTTGCATCGCCAGCCTGATGCCGCGCCGTGCCGCCGCGATCAAGCGCCGGGGGACCCGATCGGCGGCCGGACACCCGCGCCGCCGGAACTTATCCCCCTGTCCTTGAGTCTTCACGTCATGGCCGACCCGGTGGTTACCGCGCTGCGCGAGGCCGCGACCCACCGCGGCCTCCGCCTTGTGGCCTCGCGCGTGCGAACGCCGGGCAAGGGCGACTATGGCAAGTTCGGCCTCACCGATCCCGAGGGGAAGGCGGTACTCGGCATCGGCGCAGATGGCCTCACGGCGAGCGCCGGGGAGGTCGAGGCGTTTCTGCGTCAAAGCGAGCTGGAGACTTGGAAGCGGTCGGCCGCAGCGCCCGCGCCGCCCACCCGCACGGCGAAGCGAAACACGCCCGATCCGCTGCCGCGACCCTCTCGACAGGTCCCGAGCCACGCGAGAGCCACGAAGGACAAGGGAGCGACATCGGCCGATGCGGAACCTCCGAAGCCGAAGCCAAGCCCCGCCCCCAAACCCGCGCCCCCGCCGCCCGAATTGCGGTTCCGCAAGGCGAGCGCGGCCGACGGCCCCGCGATCGCCACATTGCTCGGCGCCAGGGGAAAGGCGCGCGGCGAATCGGCCGCGCGTATCGCCGCGTGCCGCAAGGCGGGCGGCGGGGTGCTGGTCGCCGAGCGCGGGACGATCATCGGTTGCCTCGCCTACCTTCCGGTCCCCGCCCTGCACCGCCTCCCTTCCGGCCGGATCGCCACGCTTTTCGTCGCCGAGCGGCAGCGCCGCGAGGGCATCGGGTCCGCGCTTGTGGAGCAAGCGGCCTCCCTCCTCGCGAAGGCGGGCTGCGCCAGCATCGAAGCGATGAGCGATATCGAGATCAAGAGTGCGCACGGTTTCTTCCGCCGGATCGGCTTTCAGGAAACGAGCTACCGCTTCGCAAAGGCTATAGAGGGAGTACGCAAATGACAGGCGGAGACGTTCACGATCAGCTTCTCGCCGAAATTGGCCGGGTGCGGATAGCCAGCTCTCGATCCCGACGACTGTAAAGCAGAGTTCGCGGCCCGCAGATGCAACTGCACGCCCCTGTGCGCCGTTCCGACCATATGGAAAATCACAAACCAGCGCCGCCCGCACGCAAGGGTATGCCCGATCCGAAGCTCGGCGAAGCGGAGTTCAAGCAGCGCTACGTCGGGCAGTTCCGCGATGCGGGATTCGACAGCCTGCGCACCGAGATCGGGATGCTCGCAGCGGTCGCGTGGGACGCCTATCGCGAAGAGCGCAAGAGCCCGCAAACCGTGAAGGCGGGCCCGAGCTTCGCCGATCCCGACTATGATCTCTCGGTCGACTGGCTCGCGGCCTATGACGCGGTGGCAAGTGCCCGCGCGGACTATGAGCGCGCCGACGGTATCTGCCGCATGCTCATCATCAATGCCTCGCCGCGGTCGGAGCACACATGCCCCGGCGAAATGTCGAAAAGCTGGCGCCTCGCCGAAATCGCCCGCGAAGAACTGGAGCAGGAGGATACGCGGATCGAGATGCTCGACCTCAGCCGGCTGGCATCCGAATATGGCCGCAACATCCACCCCTGCAAGGCGTGCTTTTCGACAGCCGCGCCGCTCTGCCACTTCCCGTGCAGCTGCTATCCTAACCATTCGCTCGGCCAGACGCAGGACTGGATGAACGACATCTACCCGATGTGGATTCGCGCACACGGCATCTTTCTCGTCACGCCGGTCAACTGGTACATGGCCTCTTCGCCGCTCAAGCTGATGATGGACCGGATGGTGTGCATGGACGGCGGCAATCCCGATCCCACCCGCACGAAGGGCAAGGATGCCGACCTGGCAAAGCAGATAGAACTCGATGGCTGGGACTATCCGCGCCCGCTCGAGGGCCGTCAGTTCGCGGTCGTGGTGCACGGCGATACCGAAGGCGCCAAGAATGTCCGCCGCAGCCTTTCCGACTGGCTCGCGACGCTCGCCCTCGCGCCAGCGGGGCCGCGCGCCGAACTCGATCGCTATATCGGCTATTTCGAGCCTTATGCGACCAGCCACGATGCGCTCGACAAGGACAAGGCCGTGCAGGAGGAGGTTCGCAATGCGGCCCGCACACTGCTCGAAGCGGTGCGAGCAAAACGCGCCGGAAAGCAGGTCATCGCGGGCAGCCAGCTCAAGGAGCCGCGTGACAAGTGACACAGTTCAGCTGTCAGACGCCGCCGGTTCCGTCGTCGGGCGTGTGCCCCGCCGCGGCCGCTTCGACCCCGAGCGCTAGTCGATCCAGAGTCCCCGCGCCCGGTGCCAGTCCTCCAGCGCATCCTCGGGATATTCTTCGAAGCGTAGATCATCCGGGCCGATGACGGGCTCGACCCAGGACGCCTTTGACGCCAGCATCATGTGCACGCTCGACGGAGCCTTTGGCAGGTCGCTGTCGATCGCCGAGGCGAAGGGGTGGATGAGATCGGGATACTCCGGACTGAACACCCATAGCGCGCTGCCGCATTTGGCGCAGAAATGGCGTTCGGCCGAGCTGAGCTCGCAGCCGCCCTGCCCGTCGTCCAATTTCGCATGGAATACCGAAGTTGCTCCTTCGACGGTGAGCGTTCGCTTGTCGGCATGAAGATTGATCGCATATCCGCCGCCCCCCGCCGTCTTCCTGCAAATCGAACAATAGCAGCGCATGAACGGTACTGGCGCGTGGCTGTCGGCGGCGAAACGAACCGCTCCGCAGCGGCACGATCCTTCGAGCTTCAGGGGCATAACCAGATCCTTTCGCATCGGGAACTTACGAAACGGAGTGCGGTTGCCCCGGATCGCTCGCCGAAATCTGGCTGCCCATGGCCGATAACGACCCGTCGGCCCTTCCTCCTGGCCGGCTGCGGACTTTCCGCTCTCCGGCAGGTATGCTGAGAAGCAGATTTCGGAAATCGCGTCGATCGAGGCATTCCTGCGCTGCCGAACCGATTGTCGTCGAAGAGCGCCATTATTTTCTTCTACTGATGCCACCGACAAGCGGTCATCCTGAAAAACGTAACTGACCTGCGATCAAACAGGATGATTGCTCGGTTCTGCAACGCCCGTCCGGGCAATGTGCCGCGCGAAAATGTTAATCTGGATGAAGTCTGCGCGCCGATTTGGAGCAATCGGGCGCTCGGCAATACTGCTGGTCAAAATCACCACGAGGGAGAAACGCTCTTCGGACCACCACGCAGCGGCGCGGCGTATCAACCCATCCCCGGTCGTGCGTCGCTTGTGTCGCCGTCGCGGACCGGAAAGCTTCAGCACGGACCCCGTTGGAACGCGAAGCGTTTTGCAGCGTCATTCGAGCAGAGCGGTCCGCCTTCGCTCATCGAAAGCGCGGTTACCGGCCGTTAAGACGATCGGAGCATTATCGACGCCATGGACAGATCGGCCCCAAAAACTCCGGTCGCGACGACACTTCGCCAGCGCATCTTCCCCGACCCTGCCTTGCTGCCGCTGCCGGTCTATCGAGACTTTATCGACATGCTTTACAGCATGCGTTTCCCGATTTTGGGCCTTGGCGTCGTCTTCGTCGGCATCTGCCTTCTCGTCGGGCGCCATCTGGAGAGCGAATTACTGATCGGGCTCGCCGTTATCGGTGGAGCCATAACATTGGCAAGGCTCGCAACGATCCGGGCCTTTCACCGCGCAGCACCGGTGCTCGGGTTCGACGAACTGAGGCGTTGGGAACGGCGCTACGGAGCTGGTAATCTGGCGTCGGCGGCGCTTCTGGCACTCCTCAACATCGCAGCAATGGGCGGGCATAATCCGCTCGTTCACCTGGTTACCGTCAGTTTGGTGTTCGGGTTTGGCGCAGGTATCGTTGCGCGGACCTCGGTGAGGCCCGCAATCTGTACCGCGAGCCTTCTGGTCGCCACCGTGCCGACGGTAATCGCACTTATGCTTCACGCCGGGCATCCGACCGCAGACCCGCTGCACGGCGAGATGTTCCTTGCCGAGGCCTTCATCGTCGCGGCGATCACCGGCCTCAGTCTCCAGACGGTCGCGCATCTCTATCGCTCGGCAGTCGAGCATCACACGGCGCGTCACGACATGGCGAAGCTCGCGCGCACCGACGCGCTCACGGGTCTTTCGAACCGGCTCCTGCTGCGCGAACAATTCCAGGATCGGGCCGCTACCGCGGTGCGCGCGAAAAGTCTCGTCGCGCTCCATTATCTCGATCTCGACGGGTTCAAGGCTGTGAACGATCGCCACGGGCACCCCGCCGGCGATGCGCTTCTTGCGCAGGTCGCACGCCGGCTGGAAGAGATGGTGCGCGCCGACGATGTCGTCGCGCGTCTCGGCGGCGACGAATTTATCGTCCTGCAGGCGGGGATCGGCGAGGAGAGCGAAGCCGAAATGCTCGCGCGCCGGATCATCCGCGAACTCAGCAAGCCCTATGTTGTCGACAATGTTGCAATGTCGGTTTCGGTGTCGGTCGGAATTGCGACCGCGCCGAAGCTTGGACTCGAACTCGAGCGCCTCCTCGCCTGCGCCGACGCAGCGCTCTACCGCGCGAAAGCCGGCGGCAAGGCGCGCGCGCTCTTTTGTCTTGAAGCCGATGCCGCCGACGCCAACATGGCTGCCTAGGCCGGCAACCGGGAGGTTCATCGGCATCCGAAGCCGTTGAGCGAGACATACTGCGGCCTGTCCGCCACATTTCTCAGAGAAAACCACTTTGTCCTCGCACTGACGCCCCCCTGGGCCCCCTGCGCTTATTGGCCGCCGCCGTCGCGCGTACCGTCCAGATGTTCATTTGCGGCGCGGAACCACCGCGGCGGATGCTGCGACCATTTGCGGAGCCAGTCGGGCACCCGTTCCACCCCGATGGCGCGGCTGACGAGATAACCCTGCGCAATATCGCAGCCAAGCGCACGGAGCTGCGCAAGTTGATTCTCGTTCTCGACCCCTTCGGCGACCGTCACGATCTTCATGCGATGCGCTATGTCGATCACACCATGGACGATCGCGAAGTCGGCGCTGTCGCTGCTGTCGAGCCGCGAGATGAAGGAGCGGTCGATCTTGAGAACATGAACAGGAAACTGCTGGAGATGGGTCAGCGACGCATAGCCGGTACCGAAATCGTCGAGAGCAATGGAGACGCCCTCGGCAACGAGAGTTCGAAGCGCGCGATCGACGTTCGCGGCGAGGTGATCGACGAAGACGCTTTCGGTCACCTCCAGCTCGAGTAGTGTCGGCGAGAGGCCTTTCCGCGCAAACTTCATGAGAATCCGATCGGCGAAATCGTCGCGGCGAAAATCCGCCAGCGAGCCATTGATGGCAATACGGCCGAACCCCGCACCTTCGTGGTTCAGACGCTCGATGTCGACCAGAACGCGATCGAGCATCCGGTCAGTGAGCGCACTTGCAAGCGTCGCGTCCTCGAAGGCCGCACGGATGGTGTCGGGCGGCTGGAGGCCTCGGCGGTGATGATGCCAGCGAAGCAGCGCCTCGAACCCGACGACGGCCCCGGTTTCGAGGTCGATCTTGGCCTGGTAGAAGGGAATGATCCGGTCGTCGTTGAGCGCGTCCCGCGCCTCGCGGAGCATCGCCTTCCGGCTTTCGGCGGCCTCACGCATCTCCGGCCGGAACGCCCGAATGACGCCGGCTCCGTCGGCCTTCGCGGCATAAAGCGCGAGATCGGCGCTCTTGAGAATGGCCTCGGCGTCGCTTCCATCGGCCGACCATATCGCCGCGCCGGCGCTGATGCTGACCTCGACGACCGCCTCGTCGATGGTCAGCGCCGCAGCTACCCCCTCAAGGATCGCGCTCGCGGCCGGCATGATCGGGTCGCCACAGCCCAGCCCCGTTACGATCACCGCGAACTCGTCGCCACCGAGCCGCGCGACGGTCGCTTCCGGGGCGAGATTTGCCTGGAGCCGGGCCGCGACGGTCCGCAACAGTTGGTCGCCTGCTGCGTGACCCATGCTGTCGTTCAGCAGTTTGAAGCCATCGACGTCGATGACGATGACCCCGACGCACGAGCCGTCGATCGACGCCGAAGCGAGCGCGGCTTCCAGCACTTCACCGAACAATTTCCGATTGGGAAGACCGGTCAGCGGGTCGTGATTGGCAGCCCAGCGAAGCTCCCTTTCGGCCTGCCGGGCGGCCGTGACGTCGAGGAGTGCGCCGATAGAACGCACCGCCTCACCATCGTCGCCGCGCACGACATAGCCACGCGAGAAGAGATGAACATATTCGCCGTTTGCGGCGCGGAAGCGATATTCATGGCTCCAGCTATCCTGACGCCGCGCGAGCACGCGCTCATATGTTGCGTTTACCGCGGCCAGATCGTCAGGGTGAATGCGATCTTTCCACCAGTCGACGGGGGTACCGCCCGCCGCCTCCGGATAGCCGAGCACCTGTTCGGCGCCGTTGCCCCATTCAATGCGGTCGGTGCCGTGCGACCAGTCCCAGATGACATCATTCGTTGCGCGCGACGCAAGCCGGTATCGCTCCTCGCTTTCGCGAAGGCCCAGTTCGGCGGTCACCTGATCATGGATATCTTCGAGCGTCCCATACCAGCTGACGATCTCTCCGCCCACGTCACGGCGCGGATGCGCGCGGGCGCGGCACCAGCAAAAGCTGCCGTCGGAATGGCGTACCCGGTAGCGCACATCGGCAACCGCATTGTCCCTGGAGGTCAGCGCTTCTTGCCAATGCGTCAGGACATCGGGCTTGTCGTCCGGGTGCACCGCATCCGTCCAGCCCCAGCCCAGCGCCGCATCGGTGGGAACGCCCGTGAGCTCCGCCCACCGGGGGCCGACTTCGATGATCCGACCTTCGGGATCGCTGATCCACGGGATCTGCGGATTGAGCTCGACCGAGTAGCGATAATGTTCTTCGCTACGCTGCAGCGCCTCGATGAGCGCCGCCATCTCCGAGCGCACGCGGAGCGATTCATAGACCGCCGAGCGCGTGGTGGCGATCGTCCGGAGGATCACGCCCGCACCGAGGAGGAAGGTGAGACCCATCCCTGTGAAATAGAAGTCACGGGACAGGAGAAGGCCGACCGTCACGGGCATCGCGCCGAACAGAAGGACCAGCCGGGCGGCCGCCGGGAGCGCCTGCAGGCAATAGCAACAGCTGATCGAGCCCACGAAAATGAAGAGGGCTATCGCGGTGACATGGAACGGGTCCGCAGCGAGAAAAAGATAGAGGCCCCAACCGCCGAACAGAAAGCTGAAGGCGCCCGCGCGGAGGATCGTGCCCCGCAGATAGCCGCGCATGTCGTCATCGGTAACCTGACGGCCTCGCCGCATATACCAGGCCGCTCCGCGCGCGGTGATGATCGCGGTCAGAATGAGCGGCGCGATGAAGCTCACGGTCCAGGAACCGCCGTCGGCGGTGACGAGCGCAAGGAAGAGGACGTTGAGGAACATCAGCGCGTACATCAACGGAACCTGCCGCGCGAGGCTGGCATATTGCTCGCGCACGACGGCTTCTGATGGAGCTGGTGACAAGCCGGAGGCAAAGAGGAACATGGGCAACGCTATCCAACTGGATCCTCGACCGAGCGATATGCTTCTGCAATTAACGACAGGTTTAACCGACAGTTGCGAAGGCCCGGCAACGTAGCCGCAAAGCGCATGCAGATATTGACATAAGTTAGCGTCTTCGCTGGCCGCCCCCACATGAGAATTGATGATGTCCCCCTGCCGAACCGAAGCTGCCGACTGAAACGGCGCAGCCGGAGGACACTCGGGCGGACGCTGGCAAACGAGGCTTCGTGCTGCCGCAGGAAGCAACCGATCCCGCTTTTGGCCGGCTGCGGACAAAAGAAAAGAGCGCCCTTCGCGTTTTTTTGCGTCGGAGCGTCGAAGCCTATGTCGCATTTTCAGAAACGGGGACGTTTCAGATGATCTAGACGCGCAGCTCCAGTATTTTCTGCGCGACCTCAGCCGCTCCATGCGCCGGAGCTTTCTTGCGGCATTGCGTCCCGCAAGGTGCAACCAGCCGCCGAGCGGAGCGTATCATCGCCAGATAACAGGGAGATCAGAGCGATGATCGCGACGAGACACCATTTGCGCTTCCTCGTCCTTGCCACCTACTCGGCGGCGGTGCTCGCGGCTTGCGACAAGAACGAAGCGGCCGAAGACAAGCTGGAACGTGCTGCCGAAACCAGCGCGACGGTCGCCGGTCCCCTGCCCGCCGCTTTAGGGCTCAGCGAGGCGCAACTCCTTGACGCCGACCTTGTTGGTGCCGACGGCAAGGAGCTCGGCGACGTTTCGCAGGTGTTGCGGGACGCCGATGACAAGGTCGATCGCCTGCTCGTCGAACTCGAGGGCATCGGTCCCGATCGCTATGTCCATGTTCCCGTCCAGGGCCTGAAGGTGGTTGTACGCGGCACCGATACCGATCTTGCGACGAGCATGACCAAGGCTGATCTCATGGCGCTGCCCGAAGTCAAATTGCCCACGCCATAAGACCGCGGCGCGCATCCATGGCGACCACCATATTCCACCGGCGCATCGACGTCGACGGCGTCGGCATCCTACCGCGAGGCAGGCCGGGCGGATGCGCCGGTCCTTCTCCTTCCGCACGGCTACCCCTGCTCGTCCTTCGAGTTCCGGAATCTCATGCCGCGGCTCGCCGATCGGTGGCGCCTGCTCGCGCCCGATTATCCGGGCATGGGCTATAGCGATACGCCCGAACGCTTCGATTATTCGTTCGACGGCTATGCACGCCTTCTCGACGGCTTCGTCCGCGACCTCGGCGTCGAGCGCTTCGCGCTCTATCTTCACGACTTCGGCTCGCCGATCGGCGCGCGCCTTGCGATCATGGCGCCCGAGCGCGTGACGGCGCAGATCATCCAGAATGGCGACATTCCCTATGAGGACGCGCTGGGCGCCAAATATGCCGAGATCGAAAAGACATGGGCCCTCCCCGACGCCGAGATGCGCGCCGAACTCGCCAAGGCAATCAACGAGAAGACCTTCCGCGAGGAGTTTCTGAACGACGTCCGGCCCGAGCTTGTCGACCGGATTCCACCCGACCTCTGGACATTGCACTGGTCGCTGATGACTGCAAAGCGTCGGGAGATCGCCGTCGACCTGATCGCGGGCCTCAAGAGCAACCGGGCCTGGTTCGCGGAGCATCGGCGCTATCTGCGCGACCATCGCCCTCCCACTCTCATCGTCTGGGGACCGCAGGACGGATACATGCCCGAGGAGTCGGCACGCCCCCACGACGCCGGCAAAGGAACAATGCGCTGCGAGGCGGATTGATGCCGCATGGACATGCGCTCCGGTCAGACGGCCTCGGCGGCCCGTTCGCCAGCGTCCAGCTGGGCCAATCGTCCGCGCCGCTGGGTACGGACGACGTGGACGCCCGCGTGGCTCCGGCGGCGCCCCCGGCCACTGCGGATCGCGATCAGGACGGTCGCGATCATCCTTCTGATCCTCTTCGCGATCTGGCTGATATTGTTCATTACCAAGGGCCGCTTCCTCAAGGGCCCGTTCGAGCGGTTCGCAACGGCGCAGCTCGAGCGTGAGGTCGATGTCGGCGGCGATTTCCAGCTCTATTTCGCGCCCTTCAATGTCAAATTCCGTGCCGAGGACATACGCATCGCAAACCCGGCGTGGGCGCGCGAAAGGCAGTTCTTCACG
This sequence comes from Sphingopyxis sp., assembly GCA_032154175.1. GTDB lineage: Bacteria > Pseudomonadota > Alphaproteobacteria > Sphingomonadales > Sphingomonadaceae > Sphingopyxis. The sequence goes on from JALDYH010000032.1 coordinate 28,409, forward strand.
GCGAAAAAGGTCGACGCCAGGCTTGCCACGCTGCCGCTCGTCTTCGGGAACCGCGTCCTGCGTTTTGCCGATCTCGACGGCGCGCGGGTCGCGCTCGAATGGGATGCCGGCAACAAGCGCAACAGCTGGACCTTCGGCGACCCGAACCGCCCGCCCGAGCCGCTCGAACTGCCGCAGATCCGCCGCGCCGCAATCACGAAAAGCGGCCTCACCTATCGCGATCCCAGGCTGCAACTTTTCGCAGACATCGATGTCGATACGGTGCGCGCGACCGGAACCCGCATCAGCGACGACATCGGCTTTTCGGGGCGCGGGACGATGCGCGCACAACCCTTCACCTTGTCGGGCGGCCTCAAATCGCCGAACGAGACCATTGCCGGGGGCAAGAACGCCCTGACGCTCCACGCGATCGGGCTCGGCAACACGCTCGATGTCTCGGGGACGCTGCCGGGGCCGACCGAACTCGAAGGTGCCGATCTCAAACTTCAGGCGCGCGGTGGCAATCTGTCGCGGATTTTCGACTTCCTCGGCGTCGCAATCCCCGACACCCGTGCCTATCGCGTCACCTCCGCTTTGACCTATGAGAACGAGGTCTGGAATTTGACTGGCATGAAGGGGATGTTCGGCGACAGCGACTTTGCCGGCTCGCTCGCGGTCAGTCAGCCCAAAGGGCGGCTGTATCTCAAGGCCGACCTCGCGACCCGTTCGCTCAACATCATCGATGCAGGCCCCTTCGTCGGCTATGACCCGCAGCGGCTCGACAGGATGGGAACCGGCGGCACGGTGGAGACGGTCGGCGGCCGTCCGCGCGTGCTGCCTGAAGCTCCGCTCCGCGTCGAGGCGCTGAAGCGCTTCGACGCGGATGTCCGTTACCGCGTGACCAAGGTGCGCGCCGAGAGCTTTCCGATCAGCAATGTCGATCTCACGCTCGCGCTCAAAAACGGGCTCATGGAGCTGAAACCGTTCAATTTCATCGTCGCGGGCGGCACGGTCAAAAGCGACATCGCGATCGACGCGCGCCCCGCCATCGTGCGCACCGAATATGACGTCCGCCTCTCGCCGACGCGGTTGGGCACCTTGCTCGCGCGGTTCGGAACCGAAAAATCGGGCACCACGGGAACGGTCAGTGGCCGCATCCGGATGGTGGGCTTCGGCGACAGCGTGCGTCAATCGCTCGCGACGTCGAACGGCCGGATCGCCTTCGTCTTGCCGCAGGGCACCTTCTGGACGCGCAATATCCAGCTCGCCGAACTCGACATCGGGACGTTCGTGCAGAAGATGTTCCAGGACAAGCTCAAGAAACCCGTCGAAATCAACTGCGGCGTAATCGCTTTCACTGTCCGGGGCGGTATCGCGGCGGCCGACCCGATCCTGATCGACACCAGGAAGAATGTGATGCTCGGCCGCGGCGGCTTCTCGTTCCGTAGCGAGGCGATCGACATGGCGGTGCGCGCCGACGGCAAGACCTTCAGCCTCTTTTCGGGTCAGTCGCCCGTCGGCGTCGGCGGCTATTTCGCGGCGCCGAAGATCGATCCCGTGAGCGACGAACTCGCGGGCCGCGCGGGCGCCGGTCTCGGCCTCGGCATCCTTGCCAGCCCCGTGGGATTGATCATTCCGTTCATCGATCCGGGCGATGCGAAGGCGGCGCAGTGCGGCCCTGTGCTCGCCGGCGCAACGGCCGCCGCCCAGCGTACCAGCAAGGGCAAGCCGCGCGACGATGTCGGCAAGGGCACGACCGCAAAGTCCGAGGATGGCAAGCAGTCGGCCGACGGCCAAAAGAAGCAGCGCAAGAAGTTCCTCGGAATCTTTTGAAATCACGTCCCGCACCGTTGCTTACGGCCGCGACAGACGGGCAGCTTTGGGGTGGCGATCCGCCGAAGCGAGCATCAGTGGCAGTGCGCCTCCCGCGATTGATTCGAGCGGCGGGGTTTGAGCAGCTGTACGGAAGTTGCCGCAACACGTTGAAATCATGTCATTGCTCTCCCTATATCGTTGCTGCAGCGAAGCGACTGCAACATCCTCAACTTGGCATGGAGAAGAAGATGTCCAGCAAACATATCGAATATCTCCGGCGCGAGCATGCCCGCCTCGAAGCCGAAATCGATCGGGAAGCGCGCCAGCGCCGACCCGACGAGGTCCTGATCGCACGGCTCAAGAAGCTGAAGCTGGCGCTCAAGGACCAGATCGCCGCCTGGAACAGCGATACCGGCGGCAGCCGCGTTGCTTGACCTCATCGCGGGGCCGCGCGCGACGCGGCTCCGCGCCTTCGCCTTGGTCCGCCCCAAGAGGCAAGAAATCGAAAATCCCACACGCTTGCGACCTCTTGAAACCCGTAAATGGCTTCCTAATTTTTCTCCGGATGCCGGATTTTCCGGGTCCTGAGGACATAGAGAGCGCCGGCTCTATGTACCGGCGCATCTCATGCCCGAATTGCTTCAATCAGGAGGATTTGGAAATGAGAAACGATTTTGACTTCACTCCCTACCGCCGCTCGACGGTTGGCTTCGATCATCTTTTCGACCTGCTCGAAAAAGGCCAGCGCGGCGAGACGTCGGACGGCTATCCCGCCTTCGACATCGTGCGCGAGGCCGACGACCGCTTCCGCATCACGCTCGCGGTCCCGGGCTTCAAGCCCGACGAGGTCGAGATCGTCGCGCAGCAGAATCAGCTGACCGTGACCGGCAAGCCCGCGGAAGAGGATACGAAACGCAGCTATCTTCACCGCGGCATCGCGCGCCGCGCCTTCGAGCGGCGCTTCCAGCTCGCCGACTATATCGAGGTCGGCAGCGCGAGCTTTGCCGACGGCCTGCTCGCAATCGAGCTCAACCGCGTGATTCCGGAGGCGATGAAGCCGCGCAGGATCGAGATCGGCGGCGGCAACACCGAGCCGCGCCGGATCGGATCGTCGAACGAAAAGACGCTCGAAAAAGCGTAACATCGGGCGGGGCCGCCGTTCAGCGGCGGCTCCGCTTCCCTTCAGAGTGCATTCAACCGCCAGACGCTGGCGGCCGCCGCTATCTCAATCGATCGAGCGGATGATATCCGCTGCGCTCCACTCGGCTGGCCCGATCAGCGCATCGTGCGCGATCCGCACCGAATGGAGCGCGGCTTCGATCTGGCGCCGCCACATCGCTAGAAAATCGAACAGTAGCGGAAAGTCCGGCGGCAGATCATAGTCCTGCCAGACGAAGAGCTGGAGCAGCGAGGGATGATCGGGCCGGTAATAATGGATTTCGGCGGTCGTCAGCCCATAGCCGTCCAGCTGCGCGATGAGCGCCCGGTCGGTCATGGCGCGCGCGCCTCGCCGCCGTCGAGCGAGCGGAGCGCCGCGAGCACGTCGTCGACCGGCACCGCACGCCGCGCGCCCGGCGGCTTGCGGAGCGCGGGCTCGTTGCGGACCGCCGAACGATCCGATGCCCAGCATGCGAGGAGGGCGCGCTTGACCTCGGGCTCGAGGCTCGGGTGACGCGCCACGTCGAAGGGGTGAAGAAAACGGGAAAATGGCTCGGACATGATCGTGCCTCCTTCCTTGTAGCCTTTCCTTTCTCGTCGTGCGGCAAGGCGCCGCAGAGACAGATTTTGGAAACGAAGCGAGTCGAGTCAAGAGGGTGCACGCCCCTGATAAGGCGGATTTGTTTCTCATGATCGCGAGTGCCAAAAAATTTTTCGCCAAGCCTCTTGAAGCGAAAAAATCCGCTTCCTAGCTCTTCGGCGCCACGCGCCCCGGACAGGCGCGCCGGCTTATCATATCGTTATGCAACATGGAGGTTATGCATGCATTTCCGTCCCTTGCACGACCGTGTGGTCGTCCGCCGCATCGAAGCCGAGGAGAAGACCTCGGGCGGCATCATCATCCCCGACACCGCCAAGGAAAAGCCGCAGGAAGGCGAAGTCGTCGCCGTCGG
>JALDYH010000033.1:0-32163 GCA_032154175.1 Sphingopyxis sp.
ATCCGCCAGCAGATCGAGACGACGACGAGCGATTACGACCGCGAGAAGCTGCAGGAGCGGCTCGCCAAGCTTGCGGGCGGCGTCGCGGTGATCCGCGTCGGCGGTGCGACCGAGGTCGAGGTCAAGGAGAAGAAGGACCGCGTCGACGACGCGCTCCACGCAACGCGCGCGGCGGTCGAGGAGGGCATTCTTCCCGGCGGTGGCATCGCGCTGCTCCGTTCGCTGAAGGCGCTTGAAGGCCTGAAAGCCGCGAACGACGATCAGCAGTCGGGTATCGACATCGTCCGCCGGGCGCTTCGCGCCCCCGCACGGCAGATCGCCGACAATGCGGGCGAGGATGGCGCGTGGATCGTCGGCAAGCTGCTCGAGAGCGAGGAGTATAGCTGGGGGTTCAACGCGGCCACCGGCGAATATCAGGACCTCGTCAAGGCCGGCGTCATCGACCCCGCCAAGGTCGTGCGCACCGCGCTCCAGGATGCGGCTTCGGTCGCCTCGCTGCTGATCACCACCGAGGCGCTCGTCGCCGAACTGCCGAAGGAAGAGAAGGCCGCGCCGATGCCGGCGATGGACTTCTGACGGGACGGGAAGCCGGGCCCCTCGCCCGGCTTCCCTGATTGCCGGCCGCGGAACCGCTGCAATCAACGATTGGGAAGCGGCATATCCTGTCTGACAGGGCTGCGCGAACTTCGCATGGGAATCTGCCGGATGATTTCGCGGCAGACGGGGTGGCTTCCATGGGAAAGCCCCTATATCCTCCGTTCCCCATGGGCTTCTCGCTTCTCTGGCCGTGGATCGGGCTCGGCCTCGCGGCGATATTGCTGGCAGGCCTGATCATCGGCGATCTGCGCGGCGATCGCACCGTGCCGCGCACACGCGACATGACATGGCTCGCCTGGGCGGCCACCGCCGCCTATCTGCTGCATCAATTCGAGGAGCATGGCATCGATGCGCGGGGGATGCCCTACGCCTTCCGCGATGTGCTGTGCATGCGCTTCGGCTTCGCCGATGCCGCCGCCTGCCCCATTCCCGAATCCTTCATCACCGCAGTGAACATTCCCGCGGTGTGGTTCGCAGGTCCGATCGCCGCCCTGTCGGGACGCCGCTGGCCGGCCATCGCGCTGAGCTATTTCAGTGTGCCGGCGGTCAACGCCTTCGCGCACATCGGCCCGGCACTCGCGACCGGCGATTACAACCCCGGCCTGCTGACCGCGGTCATATTGTTTCTGCCACTGTCACTTTGGGCATTGTGGATCGCGCTGCGGAGGCCAAACCTCGGATGGCGAATGGTGGTCGCTACCCTTGCCGGCGGTGTCGCGATGCACGCCCTGCTGATACTGACGCTCGGAGCCTATCTGATGGGCTCGCTCGGCGAGGACATTCTCGTCGCAATCCAGATCATCAATCCGGCGATCCCGATCATGCTGGTTGCCGCAATCATGCAGCAAAGATCCTCCCGATAGCCTCCGCAAGGACAGACGCTCTTTCGCCAATATCCTGCCGACGATGCCATATGGTGCGACTGGAACTGCCCGCTTCCGGAGCAAACAGGCGAAATCGGGCCAAGGCCGGTCCGCGCCGATCGAAGGATTTTGTTAACGCATTTCGCGCAGATTCGGCGTGGGGGGCACGAAGCGGCGGCAGCCGCGCGACCGGAGAGTTTGTCGTGCTCGAATATGATGCCAGGCCGAGCGCGGTTATGGGTCCTCTGGGGCCATTGACGATCGACGATCTGCCGTCGTCCAGTACGACTTATTGGGTAAGCCGCCGCAAGGCGGAGGTCCTCGCCGCGATCGATGGCGGATTGCTCAGTCTCGAGGAGGCGTGCGACAGATATAGGCTGAGCGATGAAGAAATCGGCTCGTGGCGGCGCGCGCTCGATCGCGCCGGTCTTCCCGGCCTGCGCATCACCAAGCTCCAGCGCTATCGGGGACGAAATATGGTTTGATCGATCGATGCCGTGCTACCCCCACCATGCGCGGCACCGGCCGGACGGCGCGAGTGACTGGTCCCGCTCGCGCCGTCCTTCCAAATCCCCTTTAAGCGCATGCAAGCCCATGATATATTTCAGCTCTGATGCGAGCGTCTGATCATGCCCGACCGATCAGCCCGGACCATCCGGTGTGGCACGCGCTATCGTCCTACGCGGTCGGCCCCGAAAAAGCGGATCTCACATTCACGGCGCGGCTCGCGCGCGAGAATGGCTGGACCGAAGCCCATGCCGAGCGGGTGTTCGAGGAATATCGTCGTTTCTGCTTCCTTGCCGCGACAAGCGAGGCCGAGCTGACGCCGTCCGACGCGGTCGATCAAGCTTGGCACCTCCATCTCACCTACACGCGCGATTATTGGGAACGATATTGCCCCGACATACTCGGCGTCCCCTTGCACCATGGTCCGACCGCAGGCGGCGGCGAAGAGCGCTCGCGCTTCTTCCAGCAATATGCCCGGACCCTGCACCGGTACGAGCAGATTTTCGGCACTTCGCCGCCAGACGATATCTGGCCCGATGCGGCGCGGCGCCTGATCGACGATCCCCGCGCGCCGCGTGCATCCGCGTGACGGAGTCCTGCTCCCGCGTGCCGCGCTCCGCGCGGCATTCATCATCGCGATATGTCTTTTCGCCGGTCTCGGCCTGTGGTTCGGGAGTTTTCTCTTGTGACAATGTTCAGCCACGCGAGTTGGAGCGGCAGCGAGTTTCTCGCGCTGTATGTCGTGCTGTTGATGGCCGTCATCTATCTCGGCTTTGCCATCCCGCATCATCTTCGCGCCCGTGGCCGGGAAACCGGCGCGCTCCGGGACGAACAGGCCGCCTATCTCGCGGGCGGGCGCGAACGATATGCCGAGCTCGTCGCGACCCGGCTCATGACGGCGGACGCGATCGCGATAACGGCGGACAAAAAGGTTGCGATCAGGAGCGCCCGCCGCGCGGGCGGTCCGGGTGAAGCCGCCGTGCTTGCCCTTCCCTCGCCGGCCGACTGGAGCGCAATCGCTCATGCGCTTCGCGCCTCGGCCGGGAATGTCCGAGAAGGCCTTGTCGCGAGCGGGCTTCTCATGCGGCGGCCGCGCGTGGCCATGATCCGTCTTTTCCAGACACTGCCCTATCTGCTCCTCATTGCGCTGGGCGTATCGCGCTGGCGCTACGGCAGCGCACTCGATCATCTGACCGGCTTTCTGACGGCGCTGCTGATCCCGACCGTCATCTTCGCGCTGATGCGCTGGTTCACGCCCGAAAGGCGCACGCGGAGCGGCATCGCCGTGATCGAGGACGCCCAGGCGCGTGCCGAGCGTCTCCGCCGCGCCCCGATGCCGGACGAGATTCCGCTCGCCGTGGCGCTGTTCGGCACGGTCGTCCTCGCCGGCTCGAACCTGACCGATTTCCATCAGATGCGGACCGACAGCAACGGCTCGAGCGATGGCGGCGGGGGATGTGGCGGCGGCGGGGGTGGATGCGGCGGTTGCGGAGGATGCGGGGGCTGAAGGACGGCGCTCTCGACCACCTTCGCGGCTGTCAGACGTTGAACCGACCGACGACGGGCGGCATTCGGCCCCGGGCGGCGGACATCGACATCCATCGACACCCCTTTGCGCCGCGGCTGATTGCCCGGGAGCGTTCGGACCGTTCGTGCGTAATTTAAGGGGATGATCGTTTACGGGAGGATCGCATGGCCATCGAATGCACCGCCTATCGCGACGACAAGGGGGGATTGCACTCGACTCCCGAGAAGGCGACGCTCGCCGACCTCGCAGGCGTTCTCGGCCGGGTGGGCGAAGAAGGCGGCATGACCGCGGGCGTGGCAAAGCTGCTCTTCGACAAGCGCGAAGAGATCGAGCGCGTATTCGCCGAACACGACCGGATGATGGAAGCCGCGGACGCAGCGTCCGGACAAGGCGGCAAGGTCATCCCGATCAAGGAAGCGGAATAGCCGGAATCAGACCGGCGAATGCTGGTGGAAGGCGAGCTTCCAGCCGTCGGAGCGCCGGAGGTAGGCCGAACTTACCAGCGCGGCATAGGGTTCGCCATCCGCGCGCCTTACCTCGGCACGGTAGCTGATAATCGCAAAATCCTCCCCGCTCTCCAGAAGCTGGCGATGCTTCATCGCGAGGTCGTGCCATCGGTTGGCGCTGGTTGCCGTCGCCGCGACCTCGGCGCGCGAATGCACGCCGTGCATCTCGCCCATCTGCGGAAAGGCGAGCAGGCATTGCTCGTCGACATGATCGATAAAATGCTCCTTCCCTTTCAGCCAGAAGCCCTCCTCGATCTCATATAGCTCGTTTCCAAGTGTCATCGTCATGCTCCTTCGCTGGGGCGGATCGGCCCATCGCGGCTCACGGTTTCGGCAAAGATGCTGTTGCGTCTTTCATGGCATCTCTGGCTGGTGACCCGCCTTCCAAGAACGTTCCGGCGAGACGATGCCGCAAGCGCGAGCCGAGGTCCCTGACCGGTGCGTCGCCCGCGGCCGACGTCGGGGGCGGCCCTGCGCATGGACCCGGCCGACCGTCCGGTCGCCGCAGTGCGCGTGCGTCCCATCAACGGGAGAGCATGGCCAGGGTTCCCGGCTCCGACGCCTTCAATCACATACTGGCAAGGCTAGTCCGCCGCGACTATAGCGGCGCGCCGCCGGCGAGGGGCCGGCGACCACGATGGAGATAACAGACATGAATCACGCCGAATTGTCCGACAGCGTCGCGATCGCGCTCGGAACGAGCAAGGCCGATGGCAAGAAGGCCGTCGACGCGGTTTTCGCCGCGATCGCCGAGGCGGCCGCGAAAGGCGAAGAAGTCTCGGTAAACGGCTTCGGCAAGTTCAAGGTCAAGGAAAGCGCCGCACGCGAAGGCCGCAATCCCTCGACCGGCGCGACGATCCAGATCGCGGCCTCGAAGAAGCTCGGCTTCTCGGCGGCAAAGGCGGTCAAGGACAAGCTCAACGGCTGATCCGTCCCGGCGCCCTGGCCGTGCGAACCCCAAGACCGATCCACTCCACCATCTGTCGCCGCAGGACGAGGTCTACGAACGCGCGCTCGAAGCCTGGATCGACAGCCGCGCGCCATCCGGTCCGTTTCGCGGTCCCCGGCGGCTGAACTGCCGCCCGGGTCTCGCCGGCGATCGCCGGGGCGGAGATCGACGACGGCGATCCGCGATGCCGATCTCCGGCTCGCCGACGCCGGGACGCCCAAAATGCGACCCACGCTACGGCAGTTTCATCGACCATGTCGCGCTCGACCGGCGCGCCGGCAGGGATATGCGGTCGTTCACCGAACGACCTATGCTCATGGCGAGAGACACCTCTCGGATCATTGCCCCGTCATGGTGACCAAAGCGCTGATGGTAGCGAGACCATGGCCGGTATCAGCCTTTCCCGCCGAAGGCATCGGCGATGAAGTCGCGCCCGGTCCGCAACCCGACGGGATCGACGATGTGGCCTACACCGTAGGAAATATGGGTTGCGACCTCGACGCCCAGGCGCTTGAGCTGGCTCTCGGACATGTGCAGGGCGGCGATCGGCACCACCGGATCGGCTGTTCCATGCACCAGCAACACCGGAGGCTTTGGGCCTCGGCCATGCGCCAGGTCCGATGTGCCCGTGAGCATTCCCGAGTAGCCGACGACCGCGGCCACCGGGCGCGGACGGCGCAGTCCGATCTGCAGTGCCATCATCGTGCCCTGGCTGAACCCGACCAGCGCGAGGTCGGCCTCGGTCAGGCCATATTGGGCGAGCTTCCGGTCGATGAACGCGTCGATCGCCGGCGCCGCCGAGGCCGCACCTGCGGCGAGTGCCGACGGAGCGAATCCCGACAGGCCCCACCACTGATAGCCCGCCCCCATCATCGCGCAGCGCTCGGGCGCATGCGGCGCAAGGAACAGGGCATCGGGAAATATTTCCTGCCATTGGGGTGCGAGCGCGATCATGTCGGCGCCGCTCGATCCGAAGCCGTGAAGCAGCAAGACGATCTTTTTCGGCGCGGCGCCCGAGCGAGGCTGCAGACTTGCGCCATTGACGATTTTGGACAATTTTCTCTCACGATCATGATAGCCGTCGTCACCGACGCATGCGACCGGCGACTGCGAGGGCGATAAGCCGAAAGGTAGGAACGCCGAACGCGATATTCCACCGCAGGCAGCGGCAGAGCGACGGACGAGAGCTCATGGAATCACGGCCAGGCACAATGAACGACATATTCTTCGCCAAGGTGGCAGAATATGCCGACCTCGACGCGCGTGGACGGGAAGCCTGGCGCGCGCTGCTGGCACCGCGCGATTGCCGGAAGGGCGAAATGCTCGTTACCCAGGGCGAGCAGACGCACCACATATTCTTCGTGGTTCATGGTCTCTTGCTGCAATATCATGTCGGCGAAGACGGCGAAGCGATCGTCAAGCGCTTCTTCCTCGAACATAGCTTCGCCGCCTCCACGAGCGCCCTGCTGACCGGAGGCCCCAGCGATTTCTCGATCAAGGCGATCGAGGATGTGTCGGTGCTTCATTATGATTTCCGGAAGTTCAAGGAGCTGGTGCGCGAGCATCCGGATATCGCCGCCTTCTATATCCGCTACATGGAACGGCATTGGATCGTCGAGAAGGAACCGCTCGAAATCTCGTTCCGGACCGAGGACGCCCGCGGGAAATATGCGCGCTTTCTCAAGACCTACCCGGGTCTCGAGCAGCGGATCAGACAGCATGAGGTCGCCGCATTTCTGGGAATAACCCCGACCCAGCTCAGCCGCATCCGGGCCGCATCGCAGTAGTCCGCGTCGTCGACAAATGTAAATGCCCCGCCTCGCCGGCGGGCTTAGTACTCGTGCCGTGACGGCCCTGGCCGGCAAGGCCCGCACGGCAGGAGAGGATCATGCGCCAACCGAACGAAGTCGACAGGTTTTTCGCGGCGTTGTCCCATCCCCTGAAAAGGGAAATGGAGAAGACGCGCGAGATCATCATGGCGGCGAGCCCGCTCCTGACCGAAACGGTCAAATGGGGCGGCCCGAGCTTTGAATATCGCGAAACGCTGGCGACCTTCAGTCCGCGCGTGAAGGACGCAGTCGCCCTCGTCTTTCACGACGGCGAGCAGTTCCTCGCGCGTTTCGCGTTTCTGGAAGCGGGACCGAAGGGCAAGGCTTACGCGAAGTTCCGCTCGATGGAGGATGTCGAGCGGCATCGCGCCGATCTCACCGCGCTCGTCGCTGCTTTTGTTGCGAAGATGGGCGGTTCCTGATGCCTTCCGGCTATCCGGCCCTATGAATTGGATTGGCGACAATGATGGATCAGCCGCGGGCCACTTGGGTCGTCCACTTTTGGATCAAATCACGGAAACCCGCCTCGAAGCCAAGCCGGGAACCAAATCTTCGACGTCATGACTCGAGCCCGGTGTGAGCAGCCGGGTTACAGTCTTCGGAGGGACGATCGGCAACCCGTAACGGCGTGGCGCGTTCAATCGTCATGCAAGAGATGCCCCGATGACGCCGCGCTGGCCTTCGACGCTCTGGGTCGTCCGGCACGGCCAGAGCGCGGGCAATGTCGCACGCGACGCCGCCGATGCCGCGGGGGCCGAGCGCATCGAACTCGATCACCGCGACGTCGACGTCCCGCTGTCGAAGCTCGGAATGGAGCAGTCGCGTGCACTCGGCGAATGGTTCGCGGCCGGCGAGGAAGACGGCCGGCCCGAAATCATGCTCGCTTCGCCCTATATCCGCGCGGTCCAGACCGCCGAGATCTTTCGCGAGGCGGGAGGATGTGAGGCGGGCGAAAAGATCTGCATCGATGAGCGGCTTCGCGAAAAGGAATTCGGCATCCTCGACGGCCTCACGCGGTTCGGCATCGAAACAGCCCATCCCGAACAGGCGGAGTTCCGCAGCCTGCTCGGCAAATTCTATCACCGTCCGCCCGGCGGCGAGAGCTGGTGCGATGTCATTCTGCGGCTCCGCTCGCTCCTCGACACCGTATCGCTTCATTATGGCGGACGCCGCGTGATGATCGTCGCGCATCAGGTCGTTGTACTATGCCTTCGCACGATCATCGAAAATCTGGGAGAGGCCGAAATCCTCGCGATCGACAAGGAAGGCGATGTCGCCAATTGCGCGATCACCGAATATCGTTTCGACCCGAACATCGGCCGCGACGGCAATCTGGTGCTCGAGCGCTATAATGTGACCGCCCCGATGAAGGATGAGGTTCCGGTCACCCGCGAGCCCGACGCGATGGTTGCCGCGCGTGGTTGATCCGGTCGCGCTCGACACCGCCTGGCTCAAGGCGAATCCGCTTCCCGATCATCACGACAATGTCGACAAGAACGGCCGCGGGCGCGTGCTCGTCGTCGGCGGGTGCCGGCGCGTGCCAGGCGGCATGCTGCTGACCGCAGAGGCGGCGTTCCGCGCGGGTGCCGGCAAGGTCACGATCGCCACCATCGCATCGGCCGCCATTTCCGTGGGCGTCGCCTTTCCGGCTTGCGCTGTCGTGGCGCTGCCCGAAACCGAAAGCGGCGAGATCGCGCCCGCCAGCGCCGATCTTCTGCTCGCCGAAGTGACGAGGCACGACGCGATCGTCTTCGGCCCGGCGATGACCGATGAAAAAATTGTCTGCTCGCTGCTCGCCGCACTCTTGCCCGCGTTGCCCGGCGACATGTTCCTGCTGCTCGATGCCTTCGCGCTGCGCGCCGCCGCCGATCATGCTGGCGCGATCGCCGCGCGCGGCGATCATACCGTCCTCACCCCGCATGCAGGCGAACTCGCTGCGATGCTGGGCGCTGAAAAGGAAGAGGTAGCGAACGATCCGCTGGCTGCATTGACGCAAGCAGCCGAACGCTTCAGTGCCGCCGTCATGGTCAAGGGCGCCACGAGTCATTTGATGGCGAACGGCATCTGTCTTTCCTATGCCGGAGGCGGTCTCGGTCTCGCGGTCAGCGGATCGGGCGACGTGCTAGCCGGCCTGATCGCAGGGCTGGGCGCGCAGGGCCTTGCGCCCCTTCAGGCGGCGGCTTGGGGTATCTGGCTCCACGGCGAAGCCGGGCGCCGGCTGTCCGAGACAATGGGCCCGCTCGGTTATCTCGCCCGCGAACTCGCACCGCTCGCTCCGGGGCTGATGCGCGGCGTGTAGATTGCGGTTACCTGGGCACGGCTCCTGCCGTTCATACCATAGTCCCGGCGACCGGCCGAACGGAGACCGGCAGCTTCCAAGCAGCGAGACGACGACGCTGCTCTTAATACATCGGAAATTTACGATAGGTATTGACCGGCATTGTCCCATCGGTTAATTCCGATCCATGAACAATGACGCTGCCCTGCTGGCGCTTGCCGCACTCGCCCATCCCACACGGCTCGACGCCTTCCGCCTGCTCGTCCAACATGAGCCCGAAGGCCTCTCGACAGGACAGCTCGTCGCACATTCGGGCCTGACACAGAGCACCTTTTCCACGCACCTCGCGGTGCTCGCCAAGGCTGGCCTCGTTCAGTCGGAGAAGCGCGGGCGGAACGTCATCCAGCGTGCCGACATCGATGCCCTTCGCGGCCTCATGCTTTTTCTGGCGAAGGACTGCTGCCAGGGCCGCGCCGAACTCTGCGAGCCGCTGCTCGCGGAACTCGCCTGCTGCTGATCGGGGCGAAACCGTGACCGACATCATCATCTATCACAACCCCGACTGCGGTACGTCGCGCAACACGCTGGCCCTGATCCGCAACGCTGGAATCGAGCCGCATGTCGTCGAATATCTGAAGACGCCGCCCTCGCGAACGCTGCTCGAAGAGCTAATTACCCGCGCCGGAATCGCACCGCGCGACCTCCTGCGCCAAAAAGGCACGCCCTACAGCGAACTCGGGCTCGACGATCCAGCACTGAGCGACGACGAACTCGTCGACGCGATGATGGCGCAGCCCGTCCTGATCAACCGTCCGCTCGTCGTATCGCCGCTCGGGGTGAGGCTCTGCCGCCCTTCCGAATCCGTGCTCGACATCCTTCCGGCGAGGCAGCTCGGCGCCTTCGCCAAGGAGGACGGAGAGCAGGTCGTCGACTCCGCCGGCAACCGCATCGGCGACTGACGAAATGCCGGAGCATCAACGCCAACGCCTGTCGTTCCTCGACCGCTATCTCACGCTCTGGATCTTCCTGGCGATGGCCTTGGGGGTGTCTCTCGGAACCCTCTTCGAGGGTCTGCCGAGCGCGATCGAGGCGCTGTCGATCGGAACGACCAACATCCCGATCGCGATCGGCCTGATCCTGATGATGTACCCGCCGCTCGCGCGGGTGCGCTATGACGAACTCCCGCGCGTGTTCGACGACCGGCGCGTGCTCGTGATCTCGCTCGTCCAGAACTGGGTCATCGGCCCCGTTCTGATGTTTGCGCTCGCAGTCCTCTTCCTGTCGGACAAGCCCGAATATATGACCGGCCTGATCCTGATCGGCCTCGCGCGCTGCATCGCGATGGTGATTGTCTGGAACCAGCTTGCGAAGGGCAACAATCAATATGTCGCGGCGCTGGTCGCCTTCAACTCGATCTTCCAGATCCTCTTCTTCAGCGTCTACGCCTGGTTCTTCCTCGCGGTGCTCCCGCCGCTGTTCGGGCTCGAAGGCAGCGTCATCGACGTAAGCTTCTGGACGATCGCGGAAGCCGTACTCGTCTATCTCGGCATCCCGTTCATCGCCGGATATCTGACGCGCACGATCCTGACTCGCATGAAGGGCAGCGACTGGTACGAGGCACGCTTCCTGCCGCGGACTGCGCCGATCACCCTCGTCGCGCTGCTATTCACTATCGTCGCGATGTTCAGTCTCAAGGGCAGCGAGATCGTGACGATCCCCGGCGACGTGGTCCGCATCGCCATCCCGCTCACCATCTACTTCGTCGTGCAGTTCTTTATCAGCTTCTGGATGGGCAAGCTCATCGAGGCCGATTATCCGCGTACGACCGCGGTCGCCTTCACCGCTGCGGGCAACAATTTCGAACTCGCGATTGCCGTCGCGATCGCCGCCTTCGGCCTCGCCTCGCCCGTAGCCTTCGCGGCCGTGATCGGCCCGCTCGTCGAGGTCCCCGTCCTCATCCTCCTTGTCGGCGTGGCCTATCGCCTCGGGCGTCGCTGGTTCCCCGCAAGCACTCCCTCGGAAGCATGACCATGACAGACCAAGCCTTCACGCGCCTGCGCGCGCTCGTCGACGCCGACCATTTCCCGGCGCTCAGCCCCGAATATCTGCGCGCCCAGCCGGCGCTCGGTCTTGGCCCGCTCGATCCGGCACCGCGTATCCTGCTCCTCTACGGCAGCCTCCGCGAGCGCTCCTACTCGCGGCTCGTCGTCGAGGAGACCGCGCGCCTGCTTCAGCTCTTCGGCTGCGAGACGCGCATATTCGATCCATCTGACCTGCCGCTCCCTGACCAGGTCGCAGACGACGATCATCCAGCCGTCGAGGAACTGAGGCAACATTCGCTCTGGTCCGAAGGCCAGGTCTGGTGCAGTCCCGAACGCCACGGCCAGATCACCGGGATCATGAAGGCGCAGATCGACCACTTGCCGCTCGCCTACAAGGGCCTTCGCCCGACACAGGGGCGCACGCTCGCGGTGATGCAGGTCTCGGCGGGGTCGCAGTCCTTCAACAGCGTCAACACGCTGCGTATCCTCGGCCGCTGGATGCGGATGATCACCATTCCCAACCAGTCGAGCGTTGCCAAGGCCTGGCAGGAGTTCGACGAGGCGGGCCGGATGCTGTCGTCGAGCTATTACGACCGGATCGTCGATGTCGCGGAGGAACTTGTGCGCTTTACCGCGCTGACGCGCGGGCACGCCGAACAGCTCGTCGACCGCTATTCGGAGCGGAAGGATCGAGCCTGTTGTCACGCCAGCTGAAGTTGCCGGAATTCCGGGAGCGTAGTGCGCAAGATGGCCGATTGCGGTGAGGCCGCTTTCGGGCGCGTTCTTGCCTTGCCGGACATTCGATAGGCGACCCTCTCGGTGTAAACGAGATGCCTTGCCCTGCGACCGAAGCTCCCGTTTCCCGGCGTCCGCCAAGGATTGCGAACGTCGGGGCCATGCCGTCAGACGGTTCGAACAGTGCCCCCGTCGATCACGAACTCGGAGCCATGGATTGCGGCTGCGCGATCAGATGCCAGATAGGCGATGAGATCGGCAACCTCATAGGGCTCCGCCGGACGTCCGATCGGTATCCCGCCCAGACCGTTCAGGACGACTTGCCGCGCATCCTCGATCGTGCCGCCATTGGCGGCCTGCAGCCGCTCCAGCAGGTGAACGGACGCCTCTGTCATGATCCAGCCCGGGGAGACGCTGTTGACCCGCACGCCCTTCGGCCCGAGCTCCTTCGAGATCGACTTGCTGTAGGTTCTGAGCGCAGCCTTGGCGGCGGCGTAAGCAGTTGTCGATTCAGGAAGAGGCAAGATCGACTGGATGGACGTGACGTGCACGACCGTGCCGGCGCCCCGCTCGATCATCTGCGGGACCAGGAGACGATCAAGGCGCGTAGTCGCCAGCAGATTCAGGTTCAGTTCGGCGAGCCAGTGATCGTCGGTCAGGGCGGCAAAGCCGCCGCCCGGCGCGGACGAGCCGCCAATCACATGGACGAGGATATCGACGCCGCCCATCTGCGCCAGCGCAGCTGTGGCCAGCATTTCTCCACCTTCGCTCGTCGTCAGGTCTGCCCGGACGAACTCGACACCGCCGATGGGCTCGAGGTTCCCGCGCGCGGCAGTCATGACCCGGGCGCCGCCGGCGAGAAAGCGATCGACGGTGGCGCGGCCGAGACCTTTTGTGCCGCCACTCACGACCACGCGCTTTCCTGTAAATTCGGCCGTATCGGCCTTGATGCTCATAGCATGATCTCCAGCATCTTGATCACGTCGTTCTTGAGCGTGAAGCCATAGGTGAAGCGGATCGGGCTACCCTTGAAGTCACCATAGGCGGGGCCTTCCACCACGACCTTGCCCTGCTCGTGACGAACGGCTTCTGGTGTGAAGACCGCCCTTGCCGCCACGACCTCCACTTCGAACAACGTCCTGAGTTCGGCGTGACCTTCGTAGCGGCGCCCGACGTCGACCAGGACCGCATCGGCGGCGAAAGGTTTCAGCATACCGTCGACATCGAGCCGTGCGTTGGCCTCAATATAGTCAGCTATCGGTTTCGGCAGCGCTGTGACAGTTGCTCCGACGTCGCTACGCTGATCTGCGTGGGCACTGGATTGCATGATGTGTCTCCTTCGGTTTTGGCTTGCCTCCATATTAGAGATTCGCCACTATTCTAAGAAGTGGGGCAATTGCGGATGACCTATTGAAGGATTCGGGATAATGTCGCGTTTTGCGCTGCGAGACTTTGACGCTGTGCTCGCCGTGGCGCGGCGCACATCCTTCCGGCAGGCCGCCATTGATTTGGGCATGTCGACGACCGCGCTCAGCCACATGATCGCGCGGATCGAATCCGAGCTTGGCGTGCGGCTGTTCAACCGGACGACCCGGAGCGTCGCGTTGACCGACGCGGGAAAAGTCTTCGTCGATCGCATTGGCCCATCGCTTCAGGACGTGCGCGAAGCCATCGAGATCGTCCGCGAACGCCGCGAAACCCCGACGGGAACGCTACGCATCAACGCACCGCCCTTCGCCGCGCGCTCGCCGGCCTTCACCGGCCTGATCCTGGAATATTCTCGCCGCTATCCGGACATGCATGTCGATCTGGTGACGGAAGGACAGTTGCGCGATATCGTCGCCGAAGGCTTCGACCTCGGCGTTCGTGTCGCTTCCCTGGTTCCATCCGACATGATCGCGCTGTCGCTAGGCGAAGCGCAGCGCTTCGCGGTCGTTGCCTCACCTGCCTATCTGCCGGCGCGATCGCGACCGCTGGTGCCGACCGATCTTCTTGGCCACGCCTGCATCCGGGTCCGCTTGCCCGATGGCTCACTCTACCGTTGGCATTTCGAAAAGGGCGGCGACACCGCGCAGGTCGAGGTGAGCGGCCCGATGACCTTCGACGATCTTCCGCTGTCCCGTGCCGCCGTCCGGGCAGGCTTGGGCATCGGCTTCTTTTTCGAGCAGGATGTTATTGCCGATATCGAAGAGGGCGCGCTTATCCGCCTGCTCGAAGACTGGACACCGCCCTTCCCCGGACTTTGCCTTTATTATCCTGGGAGGCGTCACACTTCAGCCGGCCTCTCCGCATTCTTATCGATCGCGCGCGAAATGGCGAAGAGGAATTAGCAGAGATGGCCGCTTTCGGACAGGCGGCTTTCGGGTCGACATTGGCACAAAGCTGCCAGCGAAATCATTGGCCCTGCCCCTCCAGTTTCGATGCCGCGAGTTCCGGAAAAACCTTGCCGACCTTGCCGAGCAGATAGTCGCCATATGCGTCGATGGGCGCATGGAGATCGACATCGTCCCAACGCGCCTCGCTCTTAGCATCCCCCGCCCTTTCGATAGGTAGCGGTTCAACAGCCGCCGCGAATTCGGGATCGAAAAAAAGCGGGAAGGAATAGCGCGAGGTACCTGAGCGATTGACGACGCGGTGCGGCGCCGAGCGAAAGCGCCCGCGCGTCAGCCGCTCGAACATGTCGCCGACATTGATCACGAGCGCGTCGCCCAAAGGCGGGACGTCGATCCAGCCCGTGCGCGTTCGCACCTCAAGCCCGCCCTTATCGTCTTGCCCCAGCAGGGTCAGCAGGCCGTAATCGCTATGTTCGCCGACGCCAAACCGGTCTCCTGCGCCCGCGCCGGAAATAACCGCGGGGTAGTGAAAGATCCGGAACAGGAGCGTCGGATCGCGCGTCAGCCCGCGCGCAAAATGATTGGCGTCGAGATCGAGCGCCAGCGCCATGCCGCGCATGAGCGCCTCGCCCGCGCGCGTCGCGGCATCGAGGTAAGCCTCGACCGCCGGGCGCAGTGCCGGGGCCGCGTCGGGCCAGAGGTTCGCGCCGTGAAGCGGCAGGCCCGCGGCAACGCGCGGGTCATCGCTGCCGAGTTCCTGACCGAGATAAAGGCCTTCCTTGAGATCGGGGACGCCCGAGGTCAATTCGCCCGCCACCGGGAACCAGCCGCGCCATGCGATGCCGCCCTTGTCCATCGCGATCCTTGCCTTCTCGGCATCGGGCAGCTCGAAAAAGGCCCGGCTCGCCGCGAGCAGATCCGACACGACAGGTGGAGCTATGCCATGCCCGGTCGCGTAGAAAAAACCGAATTCGCGGCACGCGGCATCGATCTGCCGCGCCGCTGCGCCAACGCCCGCTGCATCCGACATGTGCCGCAGCGGTCCGATATCGATTACGGGCAATCCTTGCGTCATAATCGTGACCTATCGCAAAGTGGCTCAGGCGAGAAGCGGCTCCCCGGACCGCCGCTCATTCGCGATCTCCTCCAGCAGTCCCGCCCGCTTCGCGACAATCGTCGGCACCAGCGCCTGTCCCGCGACATTGACCGCCGTCCGCCCCATGTCGAGAATTGGGTCGATGGCCAGCAGCAGCCCGACGCCTTCAAGCGGCAGGCCGAGCGTCGACAGGGTGAGCGTCAGCATTACGGTCGCGCCCGTCAGTCCGGCGGTTGCTGCAGAGCCGAGAACGGACACGAGGACGATCAGCAGATAATCGTCAATGGCAAGATGGACTCCGTAGAATTGCGCCACGAAGATTGCCGCGATTGCGGGATAGATCGCCGCGCAGCCGTCCATCTTCGTTGTCGCGCCAAGTGGTACGGCAAAGGCGGCATAGGCGGGCGGCACGCCAATCCTGCGTTCGACTACCTCCTGCGTGACCGGCAGCGTTCCGATCGACGAGCGCGACACGAAACCCAACTGGATCGCCGGCCATGCGGCGCGGAAAAAATTCAGCGGCGAAATGCCGTTCGCCCAAAGGATTACCGGATAGACGAGGGCGACTACGAGGATCAGGCCGGCGTAGATCGCAATGGCGAACTGACCGAGCGAGCCAAGTGCGTCCCAACCGTAACGCGCGATCGCGTCGCCGATCAGCGCCGCCGTGCCGATGGGGGTCAGCCGGATCACCCACAGCAGCAGCCGTTTGAATATCGCAAGCAGCGATGCGTTAAACGCCAGAAAGGCCTCACCCGCCTGCCCCACCCGCACCGCTGCTGTGCCGACCGCGATGGCGAGCACGATGATTTGCAGGACATTGAAGGACAGGCCGGTGGTGGCGGTGCCATCGGAAAGCTTCGTCGATGCCGACAGGCCGAGAAAATTGACCGGCACGAGTCCCTTGAGAAAATCGAGCCAGGTTCCCGTCGTCGACGGAGCGGCGGCGGTCGAGGCATCGACCCCGGTCCGAAGCCCCGGCTCGAGAAGCATGCCGAGCGCGATACCGATGACGACCGCGATCAGCGCGGTCGCGGCGAACCAGAGCAGCGTCTGCGCAACGAGCCGCGCAGCGTTTTGCAAATCCTTTAGCGCCGCGATCGATGCGACGATCGCGGCAAAGACTAAGGGCGGGACGAGCGCGCGCAGCAATTGCACGAAGATCGAACCGATCGTCTGCAACGCTTCTGCCAGCGCGCTCGTCTCGCCCAGGCTTCGAGCCCAGAAGCCGAGAACCACGCCCAATCCCAGGCCGATGAGGACCTGGGCACCGAACGACGGCAAGCGGACCCTAGGCGCGGCGGTCACCAAGTCAATCCGATGCGCGCATAGAGGTAGCGCCCGTTGAAGCCGAACGGCGAATAATAGGGGAAGCCGACGACGCCGGTCGAGTTGAGCGCGGCGGGGGTCGCATCGGGATAGACATCGAAGAGGTTGCTCGCCCCGAGCGCGACCTGCGCGCCCCTGGCGGGCGCATAGCGCAGTTCGAGATCGGTGATGACATGCTTGCCGGTCAATATGTCGGCGGACCCGTTCGCCGCAGTCCCCGGCTGATTGACTTCGCCGTAATAGGTTGCTCGTAACGTCGCTCCGAGCGCATCGCCCGACCAGTCAATGGCACCGCTGATCTTCTCTCGCGGCGTGCCCTCCTCGATCGATGCAATTCGGTTCCGCCCGAACAAGGTCGGCGCCGGATTCAACTTCGAAGTCGACGTCGGGACGCGCGTCACGTCGACGTCGTTGAAGTTTGCCGCGAGCGTGAAATCGAAGATTCCGAGATTGTCGGTTCGCGCCTTGTAATTTGCGACGATATCGATGCCCTTCGTCGTCGACCGAAGGCCGTTGATAAAGAAGCGCGCTGCCTGGACTTCGAGCGGATCGAGGATCGCATTGATGGGGTCGCCCACTGCGCCCGTCCCGCGGATATTTTCCGACAAGGCGATCTGGTTGCGAAGCTTTATCTGATAAGCATCGACCGTCAGGCTGAATGCACCCGTATGGATCACTCCGCCGAGTGAGAAGTTGGTCGACTTCTCGGGTTCGAGCGGTAGGCCGCCGAGCGCCGCAGCAACCGCGTTGATCGATGGATAATGACCCGTCAGCAGCACATTGCCGCTGTCGACCACCGAGGTGATCGAAGTATAATATTGCTGTTGCAGCGACGGCGCGCGGAAGCCTGTCGAGGCCGTCCCGCGCAGCGCAAGCCAATCGGTCGCGTCGAAGCGCGCCGAGATCTTGCCGTTCGCGGTCGATCCAAAGTCCGAATAATCCTCGACCCGGCCCGCGACCGCGACAAGGAACCGCGACGTCAGTTCGGCCTCGACGTCGACATAGGCGCTGAGATTTCGGCGATGCGCATCGACAGTGTTGAGCGGCGAGAAGCCCGGAAAGCCCTGCGCGCCGCCATTCTGGTAAGACGCCGGCTCACCGGGTGTAATCTTGTAGCCCTCGCGCCGCCATTCGGCACCGAATGCGAGGTTCAGCGATTGGAAGACATCGAACTTGCGCGACACATCGAGGCCGCCGATCCACTGGTCGTAGGTGACCGCGCCATCGTAGAATGCGGTCGGCGAATTGTTGCCGAGGCTGTAGTTCGCCGTATCGAGCGTCCGGAAGGCGATGCGGTTCCGGCCGTAGCTGAGGTTCAGATCGATATTCCATTCGCCGACATCGCCGCGCAGCCCTACTGCGCTCGTCAGGTTGCGCGACTTGGTGTTGATGAGCGGCAGGAAGCCGTCGGGCCAGATACCGCCGACGGTGTAGGCGGCGCCGACGACCGACGGAATGCGCGGGAAGGCCGCGCTCTTGCTGTCGCGGTCCTGATAGCCGACCCAGCCGTAGAGCTGGAGCGCCTCGGTAACATTGACACCGGCGTTGGCAAACACCGTCGCCTGCTCGACCTCGGGATCGCCGAAACGGCTGGTCACCCGGTTCGGGGTGACGCGCGGGTCGAAATCGCCGCGGCTGGTCGGCTTGCGGTCGACATATTCGCCCGAGATGGTGAGGAAGCCGTCGTTGCCGAAGCCGATGCCCTGCCAACCCGAAACGGTCAGCACGGGCTCGCCGGTCTTGCTGCGACTGCCGCGCGCGGTGTCGATATCGGTCGCGTAGAAGCCGTACGTTGCCGACACCCCGCCGCCTTCGCGCGCTTCGCGCAGCCGCAGGTTGATGACGCCCGCGATCGCATCCGAGCCATATTGTGCTGCGGCGCCGTCGCGCAGCACCTCGATCCGGTCGAGTGCGACGGTCGGGATGGTGTTGAGATCGACTGCCGCCGAACCGCGCCCGACGGAGCCGTTTACGTTGAGAAGCGCAGACGTATGGCCGCGGACGCCGTTGATCAGGACGAGCGTCTGGTCTGGCGAAAGGCCGCGCAGCGTCGCGGGGCGGATCGCGTCGGTGCCGTCGACCGCCGACGAGCGCTTGAAGTCGATCGACGGCGCGACCGTCGCGAGCGCCTGTCCGAGTTCGGTCGAGCCCTGACGCCGCAAAGTCTCACCGCCGAGCACATCGACGGGCGCTGGCGAGTCGAGGCGCGAGCGACCCGCGGCGCGCGTGCCCGTCACGATGATCTCGTCGCCCTGCGAAACCGCCGCCTCGTCGGCGGGCAGGTCGCTGTCCTGCGCAAATGCGGGCGATGCCGCGAAAGCGGCGATCGCGACAAGGCTGGCAGTGATGAAATGGGAGCGGTGCATGGGAAAGCCTCCTGGCGTGTTTTCTGTTCTGAGGGCGCGACTGCGCGCAAGGGACCGCGCGCAGCACGAGCGTTGATCTATTGCTGTGACCGCAGACCTCGCCGAAGGTTCGGTAGCAGGCCATCCGCGGTCTAGCAGGCGCAAGCCGTCGCCCGCGCCCGAAGATTTCTTATTGAAACGGAAGAAAAACTATTATCTCAACCGATTAACTTGAGTTAATTCCGCTGTTTTCGCCCGGCCGCCTCGGCCGCGCGAAGCACGCGCAGGAAATTGCCGCCCCAGATGGCCGCAACCTGTTCTTCGCTGTAGCCGCGGCGGAGCAGCTCGGCCGTCACATGAGGCGCCTCGGCTTCGCTGTCGAAGCCGGTCACGCCCGCGCCATGATCGAAGTCGGTGCCGATACCGGCGTGCTGCCAGCCGATCCGTTTAGCGATATAATCGATATGATCGACGAAGGCCGTGAGGCTCGCCTTGGTGCGGGCCGCCCCGATCTCGTCGAGATAGGCACTCCGCTTCGCCTCGGGCAGCGCGGCGCTGCCATCATAGGTCGTGGCATAATCTGCTGCGAGCCCGTATCGCGCGCGTATCGCCGCGACCCGGGCGAGCTCGGCGGCATCGGGCTTTCGCAAATAGGCCGTGAAGGGCGTCACCTGTACCACGCCGCCATTGACCTTGATCGCGTCAAGCTCGGCATCGGAAAGATTGCGGCCGTTGTCGATGAGCGCACGCGCCGCCGAGTGCGTCGCAGCGACCGGCGCCCGCGACAGCGCGATGGTCTGGAGCAGCGCGTCGGTCGAAAGCTGCGACACGTCGATCAGCACGCCGAGGTCGTTCAGCTTGGCAACGGCCTCGCGGCCGACCGGCGAAAGCCCGCCATGTTCGCTGACGGGCTCGCCTTCCTGCGGGCGCGACGAGTCCGCGAAATCATTGTGCCCGGCATGATCGAAGGCGAAGACGCGGACGCCGTCGGCATAGAGACGGTCGATTGCGGCGAGATCCCTGCCGATCGAGCGGGCATTCTGGAAGCCGATGAGCACCGCGATCTTGCCCTCGCCTCGCAGCCGCTCGACATCGGCGGCACTGAGCGCGATCGCGACCCGGTCGGGGTTCGATGCAGCAAACGCCCTGATCCGCGCCAGCTTCTCGTCGGCCTCGCGCCGCGCGGCGGCGATCCCGGGGGCATCGCGCGGGCCGGGTCCGACCGCGACCGCGAGCACGATCGCATCGACCCCGCCTTTCTCGAGATGCGGCAGGTCGGCGCGCGAGCCGCCATCGGGGAGAAAGTAGCGCTTCGGCGTTGATGGCAGCAGCACATCGGCGTGGCTGTCGAGAACAAGGATGCGGTCATGAACCGCGGCGGCGTCCTTCTCCTGTGCAAATGCGGCCGCTGGAACGAAGAGGAGCGCGCCGGCGAGAATGGCCGGGGGAAAACGCAGTGCCATATGGTTTCTCCTGGAGGTCCGGTCCGTCCGCGGTCGGTATGGACAGGCGAAAGTCTTTCGGCCGCTCCGCGTCTCCCGGGGGCACCGGGTCGGACGCCGCGTGGGCCAGTTCACGCGCCGCTGATGCTATTCTGCTCGCGCGCCTGGATGACGCGGCTGCCCGGCGGAACATCGTGCGTCAGCCAGACATTGCCGCCGATCTCCGAGCCCGCGCCGATGGTGACGCGCCCGAGGATCGTCGCGCCCGCGTAGATCACGACATCGTCCTCGACGATCGGGTGGCGCGGGATGTTGCGGATCATGACGCCTGCCTCGTCGGCGGCAAAGCTGCGCGCACCCAAAGTCACGCCCTGGTAGAGGCGGACATTGCGCCCCAGGGTCGCGGTCTCGCCGATCACGACGCCGGTTCCATGATCGATGAAGAAGCCGTCGCCGATCTCGGCGCCCGGATGAATGTCGATCCCCGTCTTGTCGTGCGCGACCTCGGCGACGATCCGCGCGATCAGGCGCGCGCCGTCGAGGTGCAGCTGGTGCGCGAGCCGGTGATGAATGATGGCGAGCATCGAGGGATAGCAGATGAGGACCTCATCGACGCTTCGCGCCGCAGGGTCGCCGCGCCATGCCGCTTCGACGTCGGTGTCGAGCAGACGGCGGATCGCCGGCAGCCGCGATGTGAAGCTGCGCACGATCTCTTCCGCGCGCGCATCGACCGCATGCACAGTCTCGTCGGCCATCACATAGATGAGCTCGAGCCGGACCTGCCCATAGAGCCGTGCGAGCGTGGTCTGCAGCGTCTGCTCGACGAAGACATGCTCGTTATGCGGCCGCACGAAATCGGGCCCGAGCCGGAGCGGGTAGAGCGCACCGCAGAGCGCGCCGACGATCTTCGCGAGATCGCCGCGCGAGGGAAAGCCTTCGCTGCCATATTCGCCATTATGTCCGTGCGCGCCGCGCCACTCGCGGCGGATCTCCGCGAGTTCTGCGGCGACGGCGGCGACGCCGTCGGTCAACTCCGACACGCCCGGGTCGGCATCAGCCTCCGCGATCACAGGCCGAGGCGCTGCCAGAACTCCTGTGCGCTCACGCGCTGTCGATCGGGAGGCGGAGCGGACCAGGATGGATGCGGCAGCGGCTGCGCTCCGGCGAGATGGCGTTTGCGGGGCTGGTCGGGTCGGCGCGGTCTCATCTCCGTATCTCCTCATCAAGGAAGCACGAATCCGATGGTCGCCCGGTCTTCGTGCGCTTTAGCCGTTGGTGACGCGGAGCAAGCTGACATCCATCAAAAGCCGCGAGATCCGAGGATCTGTCGCAGAGATAGCCGGCCGAGCCATTTCCTGCGACGAAGAAAAACTATCTTTGTCAATTAAATCGGTTGAGTAACTTGCAAGGCAGGCAACAGGAGAAATCGCCATGTCCTTCAAGCTCTCCCCCAAGTCCGCGCTTCTGCTTTCGATCGCCCTCCTTCCCTTCCCGGCGCAAGCCCAGTCCGCCGACGCAGAGGAACAGGCTTCCGACATCGTCGTGACGGGCACTCGCGTCTCCGAGCGTACCGCGACGACCTCCCCGGTTCCGATCGACGTCTTCCGCGGCGAGGACTTGCGTGCATCGGGCCAGCAGGAAACGACCGAAATTCTCCGCCAGCTCGCGCCAAGCTTCGCGTTCGCGACGCCGACGACACCCGACGGCAACACGCATATCCACAATGCAACGCTGCGCGGGCTGTCGCCCGATGCGACGCTCGTTCTCGTCAACGGCCGCCGCCTGCACACCGCCGCCTGGGTCAACACCGGCGGGACGGTCGGCAAGGGATCGACCCCGACCGACCTCAACCAGATTCCCGCCGCCGCGATCGGTCGCATCGAGATTCTGCGCGACGGCGCCTCGGCGCAATATGGTTCGGACGCGATCGCCGGCGTGATCAATATCCTGCTACGCGAAGACACTGCATTGCATGGCTCGGCGAGCGCTGGCACGACCTATGACGGCGGGGGCGACACCTATGAATTCTCGCTCGGTGGCGGCATCAAGCTCGGCGACGACGGCTTCATCAATGCGACCGGCTATTACCGCGACCACAAGGCGGCAAACCGCGCGCTGCCCGACACCCGCCAATTTTATTTCGGACGTTCGCCGACAGGCACGCTCCAACCGCTTTCGGCACGCTACGGGGCGGGGCTCGGGCTTAATCCGCCCGGCGGCGTAGCGGGCACCACGCTCGATCCACGCGAGGCCACCGTCGACCGCAATGTCTGGCGCTTCGCCGATCAGGGCGACGTCAAGGATGCAAGCGTCGTCGTCAATCTCGAGAAACCGCTCGGCGACCGTCTCGAGCTTTACGGGTTCGGCGGCTACCGCGTCAGCAAGGCACATTCGAACGCGTCGTTCCGCCGTGCCGGACAGGACGAGAACGTCCGCGCCATCTATCCCGACGGCTTCCTTCCCTTCATCGACACCAAGAGCATCGACTATTCGTCCGCACTGGGTCTCCGCGGAAATCTCGGCAGCTGGGCGTGGGATCTCTCGAGCGTCTATGGCGGCAACAGCATTGCCTATCGTCCGAACAACACGCTGAACGCGACGCTGGGTACCAGTTCGCCCACGAGTTTCTACGCGGGCAAATATTCGAACGCGCAGTGGACGACCAACCTCACCTTCACGAATGATTTCGAGGTCGGGCTGGCGAACCCGATCGGTTTTGCGGTCGGCGCTGAATACCGAAAGGACTATTACAAGATCACGCCCGGCGAACCCGACAGCTACGCCTACGGCCCCGCGCGCATCCTCGACGGGCCGAGTGCTGGCGGGGTACCGACCATCGGCTCGCAGGGTTTCGCCGGAATCCAGCCCGCTGACGCGATCGATACGAGCCGCGATGCGATCGGCGCCTTCGTCGAGTTCGACGCCGAGCCGGTCGATGGCTGGACGCTCAACCTTGCGGGGCGCTACGAAGATTACAGCGACTTCGGCGATACCTGGAACGGGCAGGCCTCGACGCGCATCGCCCTGCCCGCGGGCTTCGCGCTCCGCGGTTCGGTCAGCACCGGCTTCCACGCTCCCTCGCTCGCCCAGCAATATTTCAGTTCGACGAGTTCGCGCACGATCGTAAACAATAATACTGGCTTCCCCGAGTTCGTGCTCGTCCGCACCGCGCCCGTCGGCTCGTCGCTCGCGCAGGCGCTCGGTGCCGAGGATCTGAAGCCCGAGAAGGCCTTTTCCTGGGGTGGCGGCCTCACCTTCGCCAGTGGCAAGCTCTCGGCCTCGGTCGACTATTATCATATCGACATCGACGACCAGATCGTCCTCTCGTCGAACTTCGTCGATGCGGCCGGCCGCCGGACCCTGCGCGACTATCTCGCTTCGCTTGGCATCCCCGGCGTCACCTCGGTGCGCTATTTCACCAACGCCGTCGACACGCGCACACAGGGCGTCGACGTCACCGCAGCCTATGCGGTCGATCTCGGCAACGCCGGAGAGCTGAAGCTCACGGCCGCCTACAATTATAACGACGTCAAGATCCGGCGCCTCTCCGCAACGCCCGGAGAGATCACTGCGCTCGGCATCACGACGCCGATTTTCGACATCAACGAGCAGACCCGCCTCGAACATGGACAGCCGCGCGACAAGGTCATCGTCGGCGGGAGCTGGAAGATCGGCGCAATTACATTCGGTCTGAACTCCACGCGCTACGGGCGCGTCGAACAGGTGGCGCTCACCAACCAGACCCCCGCCAACGTCGCGCTGATCGCGCAAGGCTCGACCCCGTTCCGGACGATCCCGACCGCGTCAGGAACCGCAGGCAATGTCGATGTGATCCAGCGCCTCAAACCCAAATGGGTGACCGATTTCAGCTTCACCGGGCAGGTCACGCCCAATGTCACCGCGACCTTCGGCGCCAACAATATCTTCAACGTCTATCCGACCAAAAATATCGTCTCGACGCCTGCGCTGACGGGCGCCGACACCTTCGGAGTCTTCCCTTACAGCGAATTCTCGCCTTTCGGCTTTAGTGGCGCCTTCTACTATGCCCGCCTTGGCTTCAGCTTCTGATGGTGGGTGCGATGATCGAGGAATATCAGAGCGGTTTCAGTCGTCGCGACTGGCTTGCCGGCGGAGGCATGATCCTCGCGGCCGCGGCGCTCCCGGCCCCCGCTGCGGCTCGCGCAGCCGCGCCCAAGGACATCCGGCTCAACCTCAACGAAAATGCCTTCGGCCCGTCGCCGCGCGTCGCCGAGGCGATTTCGAAAAATCTCGGAAACATCGCGCGCTACGTCGACCAGGACGAAGTCGATGCGCTTGCCGCCCAGATCGCCAAACAAGAAGATGTCACACCCGAGCAGATCGTGATCGGCGAGGTTCTCGAAGCGCTCGGCCTTTATCTGGCGCGCCAGCGCCCAGGCGGCGGCAATTTCGTCTATTCAGCGCCGGGCTACACCGCACTCGTCGATGCCGGCGCGCCGCTCGGCGGCGTCGGCAAGGCGGTGCCGCTGAACGACCGGCTCGAGAATGATCTGCCCGCACTGCTCGGAGTGATCGACAAGCGCACGCTCGCGGTCAATCTGGTCAATCCGCACAATCCGTCGGGAACCATCAACGAGGCGGCCGCCTTCGACCGCTTCCTCGCCGAGGCCTCGGCCCGCACGCTGGTCGTCGTCGACGAGGCCTATCTCGAATATGATGATTTCGAACGGCTGAGCGCGATCCGGCAAGTCAGGGCAGGCGCGAATATTCTCGTCTTCCGCACCCTCGCGAAGATTTACGGTCTCGCCGGCCTGTCGATCGGCTATGCGGTCGCCCCGCCCGCGCTCGCCAAGGGCCTGCGCGACGCAGGCATCGGATCCCCGCACAGCCTCAGCCGCCTCAATCTCGCCGCCGCCTCTGCCGCGCTTGCCGATCAGGCGCATGTCCGCCGCGTCCGCGATCTCACCATCGCGCTACGAAGCAAGCTGCACGCCACCCTCGACAAGCTCGGACTCCGGCACAGCGACAGCCGCGCCAACTTCATCTTCTTCAGGAGCGATGCGGCGGATCGGATCCGCGCCGAAGCGACGACGCGCGGCATCAAGCTGGCGCGCCCCTTTCCCCCGCTCGGCGACTGGGTTCGCATAAGCGTCGGGACACCGGCCGAAGTCGATGCCGTCATCGGTCTGCTGGAGCAGACGGTCGGACGCAAGACTGGGTGATTGAAAATTCGCGTCGCGGCAGCGGCCGTTTGCGGTTGCACCGGGGTGATCGGCAAACGCGTGTTGAACGAGAATATGTACCAGGCTAATATCCGGTCACCGGGATCGAGCAACCTCCCGGACAAGCGCCATCTGCGCTCAAGCGTTGCCTTTGCTCCCCGCGCTCGCGGGGATGAGGAGGCATGATTGAGGCGCTTTTCCATCCTGCTGCTGATCGTATCCAGCCCCGCCTGTGCCGACGATGGCCTTACCATCGGCGCCAGTTCGCGGCTCCGCTATGAGACCATCGAAGGTCAGCCGCGCGCCGGGTTCAGTGAATCCGACGATCTTCTGAGTATCCGGACGATCGTGACCACCGAATATCGCACCGGGCGCCTCCGCCTCGGGGCGGAGCTGTTCGACAGCCGCGTCTATGGCGGCGACGCGGGGACGCCGATCACCACGAACGAAGTCAACACGCTCGAACTGGTGCAGGCCTATGTCGGCTATGAGATCCCGGACGCCTTCGGGCCGGACACGAAGCTCGGGCTCCAGGCGGGCCGCTTCACACTCAATCTGGGATCGCGCCGCCTGGTTGCGGCCGACGAGTATCGCAACACGACCAACGGCTATACTGGCATCCGCGCCGACCTCGCCTTGCCCGACGACCTGTCGACGACGCTGATCTACACGCTGCCGCAGGTCCGGCTTCCCGACAATCGCCCCGACATCGTCGACAATCGCGTCAAGTTCGACCGCGAAAGCTTCGACCTCGTCCTGTGGGGCGGGCTTGCCACGAAGAAGCTCGCTGGCAAACGCGGCGCCGTCGAGCTTTCCTATTTTCATCTCGGTGAGCGAGACTCTCCGAAGCTCGCGACGCGCGACCGCTCGCTCGATACGATCGGCCTGCGCCTCTATCGCGACCCCGCCGCCGGGCGCGCCGACTTCGAGAGCGAGACCTTCTACCAATCCGGATCGGTGAGCGCTTCGCTCGCGCCGACGGCGGCCAGGCTCGACGTCTCGGCCTGGTTCACGCATCTCGAAGCCGGCTACAGCTTCCGCCATCCATGGGCGCCGCGCGTCGCTTTCGAGTTCGACTATGCAAGCGGCGACGGACGAGGCGCGAAGTTCACGCGCTTCGACACGCTGTTCGGCATGCGCCGCGCCGATCTCGCGCCGGCGGGCCTCTACAATGCCGTCGGCCGCGCGAACATCGTCGCGGCGGGCCTCCGCATCGAGGCGGCACCATGCAAGAGGCTCGACGCCTTCGCCGCCTACCGGCCCCTCTGGCTCGCGGCGCAGACGGACAGTTTTTCGACCACCGGCGTGCGCGACGCGTCCGCCTCCTCCGGTCGTTTCGCCGGTCATCAGCTTGAGGCGCGCATCCGCTATTGGCTGATCCCCAAGCGCCTCCGTCTCGAATGGAATGGTCTGCTGCTCGCGAAAGGCCGTTTCCTTCGGGCAGCGCCAAACGCGACCCCGGGCAGCGACACGGTCTACAATTCGTTCAACGCAACGATGAGCTTCTAAGGTCTGGAACCGGTGCTGATTACCTCACTGGCGCGAAAGCTGTTCGCGAATATCCCCAAAGCGGCGCGCTCGACATCGCCATCGGCAAGCATGTCGGCGAGACCGTCTACCGCATCGAGCGGGTAGACGGTGCGCTGAAGATCACCGATCAGCTGCTCGACTGGGGCGGCGGCTTCATCTGGCCAAGGGTGGACGATTGATCAGGGCGAGAGCCGTCACCGGGCAAATTTTGTCCTGCGCTTCGAGCGCTCTTTTCCGTCTTTTGCTGAAAGGAAAGTCGGCTACCGCACCAAGAGGTACAACGAACGTCATTCGCCAAGCGGTCAGCGGGCGACCGGTGGATCAAAGATCGTGCTTTCAATGGGGCCGCAGCGAAATGATGTCACCGCGCCCCTGTCGGCCACTGCGCCATCCGGTCCGAGCACAGTCAGTTTGAAGGCAACCCTATATTCGCCGACCCTGCGATAATCGGCGGCTTCAACGGTGACCGGTGGGACAGCCTTGCTGTCGACGACGCGCTGAATGAGGTGCGTCCTGGCGTCGAACCAGGCCTCGAACGGTCGACCTCCGTCGGGCTTGATCTCGATCACATGGAATTTCCGGCCGGCTTCCCTCGCCTTCCGAAGATATTCGAACCTGGCCGGGAAGCGATCAGGGAAGAAGAAGCCGTTGATGCTGAGATAATTGGTGACAATGCCTTCGCGGAGCGACGCCGGATCCGACCGGACATCGACCTTTCCGTCGCCGGCCGCCTGCCAGCTTGATGTCCCGTTGAAGCCCATCGAGCGAGCGCTATCGCCACCATCGCTGTCGATCCGCATTCCGTACGCGAAGAGA
Organism: Sphingopyxis sp.; assembly: GCA_032154175.1. Lineage (GTDB taxonomy): Bacteria > Pseudomonadota > Alphaproteobacteria > Sphingomonadales > Sphingomonadaceae > Sphingopyxis. The sequence goes on from JALDYH010000033.1 coordinate 27,927, forward strand.
CTGAACCGTGTCCGATAGCGGACAGCACCGTCGGCATGCGTGCCCTCTTCGAAACACCCTTGCGGCCTGTCCCACGCAGCGCCGCCGGTAGCCCTTTTGGACGCGGCGATAACCGCGTCAGCTTTCGATGCCCGTGTGCGAGCACTTGCGACATCTGTGGCGCCCGAAAATGCCAGAAGCGCCAACATCAGCTTGGCCGATTTCGTCATGCCGTCCTCCCCGAATATTTGTGTCGTCCCCGCGACCAGGCGAGCAGCGCCGGCAGCGCTATCGCCTGCACGAGCAACGCGTGAAATTCCGAAGGCAGGCCAACCGCGCTCCAGACGACCGACAATTGGATGATGACCGCGGCGCTGGCGACGACGAACGCGGCGCACCACATGATGAAGAACCGGTGAAGCAGTGCGCGGCTCAGAAACCAGGCCGCGACGAGATGCATACAGCCAAGAAGCGTGAAACTGCCGATGACGATCGGCCGAGCCGCTTCATAGCTGACCATCAACGCCGGGCTCGCGCCATCCTTCAAAAGCGCCTCACGCATACCGTCTCGCGCGCCCAACAGGACGTCAATACCACGGGCCGCGCAGGCCAGCTGAATCATGGCAAACAGGCTCGTGATGACGGCGATCGACCACAGCCCTGCCGAAAAGCGTGTGTCGAAATCGTGCGCGCGCGCCCGGATCGCAGCAATCAGGCAGCCTGCCGCATAGGCGAGCGCCGCGCGATCGCTTTCGGCATGCGGCAATTCAGCAGACATGGCGTCGGCCCACGGCTTGCGCGTGGCTGGCAATAGATGGCCCGCGACAGCGCATAGCGCGAAGGCCAGACGGCGCATCATGCGGGCGCGGCCCCTCGCCCGTGCGGCGCCTCGGCAATGGACTGTACGCTTGCGCGCGCGAACTCGAGGCCCGTCCGGGTGAGGCGATAGGCATGCCGCGCCGGCGTTCCCGGACGGTCCGACGCACGCCATTCCGATTCGAGCAGACCTTGCTCCGCCAGTCGCATCAGGACGGGATAGAGCGTACCCGACTGCAGCCCGATCTGCTTCGTCAGGTCATAACCATATCGCCAATCGGCCGGACGGGACAGCAGCGCTTCCAGCACGGCAATTGTCTGGCGGGAAGGTCTACGCTGTCTCATCATGAGATAACTCTACATATATAGAGAAAAATATCAAGATGATGTTCGTGCATCAGAAGCGTGCGCGCCCAAGCCCGCTTCTGGCCGGTAGCAGCCATTCTGCTTACTGGCTTGGGAGATCACAAGCAGTCGTCAAAGGTGAAGATGGACAGCCCTTCAAGAACGCCTATTTGCGTGCAAATTTGTCGCCGCCGAGTTCCAGAGTGGCGATCTCTCCATCCGGAGCAAAGGTGAAGCCGACAGGGGTCTGACCGGTTATGCTCATCTGGCCAGGATTATCCCACTGCGCCTTGAACATGTCGTTGCGGTCGTGGTTTAGCACCGCTGTCGCCTGCGGACGCGCGAGCTTGAGCTTGTCGCCGGCCAGCGTGATTGCAATCTCCCCGAGCAGATCGCTCGAGTAGATGCCGGCATAGCGATCGAGCGGCAGTCGCATGGGCGCAATCGTCGTCGAACCCGACGTCGCCGCTGCCTTTTCACGTGCGATCCGAACCGCGTTATCGCTCTCCCGCTTCATGGCGGCGCTGTGATCGGTCGCAGGACCGCCAAGGAAGGCATCCAGCACGCGCAGTTCGACGGCCGCAGCCAGCTTTGTGCGCAGGCCGTTGGTCAGCACAACCACGCCGAGCTTCCTTTCGGGTATCATCGCGACCATGCTCTGCATCCCGTCGATCGCCCCCGAATGCTGGACAATTTTTTCACCACGATATTCCTGCACGCCCCAGCCAAGGCCGTATTCACTGAACTTGAAGAGCGGGTCGGTTCTTCCGCTCGGGACGATCTGACCGCTATGCATTTCCGCCAGCGTATTGGAGGCGATCAGCTGCTTGCCCTCGAAGGTGCCGCCGCCAAGTTGCAGGCGCAGCCACTGCGCCATGTCGCGAGCACTGGAGTTGATAACCCCGGCGCCGCCGACATTGTCGATCATGCGATATTCGATCGGTATCACCTTGCCGCCGGACAGCGCATGCGGCGTCGCGACATTGGCCAGCCCTTTGAGAGCGGTGACACTGGTGCTGGTGCGGTGCATGCCCAGCGGCTCGAAGATGCGGCGGGTGACGAACTGGTCAAAGCTGACGCCGGTCACGGTGGTGACTATCTCGCCCGCGACGATGAACATCTCGTTCTGATACTGGTACTGGTTGCGAAAACCGAGCGTTTCGGTCTGGAAACGCAGCCGCCGGATGATCTCCTGACGGTCGAACCCCGACCCGTACCAGAGCCCGCCGTTGGTAACGACGCCGGTGCGATGCGACAGCAGGTCGCGTATGGTTACGTGGCGGGTGACATAGGGGTCATGAAGCTCGAACGACGGCATGTAATCGTGCACCGCGCCGTCCCATTCGATCTTCTTCTCATCGACGAGCATGCCGAGCGCCGCGGAGGTGAAAGCCTTGGTCGCGGATCCGATCGCAAAGACGGTATCGGCATCGACCTTGCCGGGCTTGCCGTCCTCGCGGACACCGAAACCTCTGGAATATATGATCCGGTCGTCCTTGACGATCGCGATGGACAGACCCGGCACCTGCCATGCCTGCCGGGCGCCCTCGATATATGCGTCGAGCCCTGCGAGCGCTTCTGCCGTCGTGGGCGATGTCACCGGCGCGGAAATGGGCGTCTGGGCCGCAGCCGGAGCGAAGGTCTGACCGGCGAGCAGCGCCAGACTCGCGCTGGACAGGAGGAAATGCCTCAATCCTCTATTCAAGATCACGCTGCATGCCCCTCCGCTGGGATTTTTCCAATTTGAAAATATTTTCTAATATGAGCATAATTGCGCTGAGCAGAAATTGTCAACTGCCCACCCTCCGCCCGTTTGTCGTCACACCGGTGTGCGAAAGAGTGCCTGGATTTCCTGCGGACCGACAAGAGCGGTTCGGTACCAGCATACAGGAGAGCCTCACGACCCATGAGGGCCGAACGGACAGCCTGTTATTCGGCCGGATCGCACGAAACGGACACCAGCGGCGAACCAGATCGAGTGAAGGAGTGGGGTGGCGCGCGCGCCTCGCCGCCGTCGAGCTACCTCAGCGCCGAAAGCACATCGTCGACCAGCACCGGACGCCGCGCGCCCGGCGGCTTGCGGAGCGCGGGCTTGTTGCGGACCGCCGAACGATCCGATGCCCAGGATGCGAGAAGGGCGCGCTCCGCAGGCCGCGCGGCGGCAACTACAACGCGATCAATGCCACGATCCATATCCAGGTCGCGGCGACCGATTACGGTCCGCCAACTTTTGATCGCACGTCCAAAAGCAGATATCCATAAGCGGAAGCCCGCCAATCGATGGTCGCCGGAACCGACTTTTCTAATTTCTAGAACATAACGGATAATTTTATCCGCCTGTTTCGTACAAACTCTCCTGCCTAAACCGATCTGACCCCGACCGGATCGGGATCCCGGATTAGCCTAGAGGAGTTTCAGTCCATGTCGATCAAAGCCACCCCGACCCCCGCCAAGGCGCTGCTGGACCGGAAAAACCACGCGCTTGTTCTAATCGATTTCCAGTCCCAGATGGCCTTCGCGACCAAGTCGATCGCCCCCGAACTGCTGCGCAACAACGCCGCGCTCGTATCGAACGGCGCCGCCGGTTTCAGCGTCCCGACGATCCTCACCACGGTCGCCGAGAAAAGCTTTTCGGGCCCGATGTTCGACGAAATTACCGATGCCTTCCCGGGCCAGAAGCTGCTCGACCGCACCAGCATGAACAGCTGGGAAGACGCTGCGGTGATCGACGAGGTCAACCGCATCGGCAAGGACCGCATCGTGTTCGCCGGGCTCTGGACCTCGGTCTGCATCGTCGGCCCCGTGCTCTCGGCGCTCGAACAGGGCTATGAGGCCTATGTCATCACCGACGCCAGCGGCGACATTTCGGCAGAAGCGCATGAGCGCGCCGTCGAACGCATGGTGCAGGCGGGCGCAAAACCCATCACTTCGCTGCAATATCTGCTCGAACTGCAGCGCGACTGGGCGCGCGCCGATACCTATGACCTGACCACCGGCATCGCCCGCAAATGGGGCGGCGCCTACGGTCTCGGCATCGCCTATGCCAAGACGATGTTCGGTGCGTCGGAAGGCGGCCACTGAGATCCCCGGGGGGCCG
>JALDYH010000034.1:0-32021 GCA_032154175.1 Sphingopyxis sp.
CGCTCGGCCTGTCGATCGGCGACGTCAACGCGACGCTCGCGATCAGCTTCGGCAGTGCCTATGCCAACGACTTCACCCGCGAAGGCCGCGTGCTGCGCGTGCTGCTCCAGGCCGACGCCGCGAGCCGGATGACGCCGCAGGACGTGCTCGAACTGCGCGTGCGCAGCGCGAACGGCGACATGGTGCCCTTCGGTTCGTTCAGCAAGGCCGAATGGTCGGCCGAAGCACCGCAGCTCCAGCGCTACAACGGCTATCCCGCGATGACGATTTCGGGCGAACCCGCTCCTGGCCAGTCGACCGGCGAGGCCATGGCCGAAATGGAACGGCTGGCGCAGGCGCTGCCCCCGGGCTTCTCCTTCGAGTGGACCGGTATTTCCTATGAGGAAAAGCAGTCGGCGGGCCAGATCGGCATGCTGCTCGGCCTGTCGCTCGTCGTCGTCTTCCTGTTGCTCGCAGCGCTCTACGAAAGCTGGTCGGTGCCCGTCGCGGTGCTGCTGGTGGTGCCGCTCGGCGTGCTCGGCGCGGTACTGTTCTCGATGCTCCGTGGGCTTTCGGCGGACATTTACTTCAACGTCGGCCTGATCACGATCATCGGCCTTGCCGCGAAGAATGCGATCCTGATCGTCGAATTCGCGATCGAACAGGAAGCCGAGGGCAAGCCGACGCTCGACGCGGTGATGGAGGCGGTGAAGCTCCGCCTGCGCCCGATCATCATGACCAGCCTCGCCTTCATCCTCGGCATGGTGCCACTCGTCATCGCGAGCGGAGCCGGCGCCGCGAGCCGCATCGCGGTCGGATCGGGCGTGATGGGCGGGATGATCGCAGCCACTTTGCTGGGCATCTTCTTCATCCCGCTCTTCTATCTGTCGGTGCGCAAGTGGATCAGCCGCAAGCGCCCCCCCGCACCTGCCGAAAAAGGACATCATGAGGAACCCGGCCATGCGTAATCTGATCGCGCTGCTCGCAGCGACAACGCTCGCCGGGTGCGTCAACATGGCGCCGAAGCATGAGCGCCCGCCACTGTCGACCGCCGCGGACTATCCCGCGGAATTCGCTGGCGACGTGACACTCGGCCAGCGCGCGACCGAGGTTGCCTGGCAGGATTTCTTTGCCGATCCGCAGCTCGAAGTGCTGATAATGCAGGCGATCGAACGCAACCGCGACCTCGCGGTTGCGGTTGCGCAGATCGAGGAAGCGCGCGGCCTCTATCGCATCCAGGACGCCGATCGCCTGCCGACGGTGGGTGCCAGCGCCGACGCGACGCGCACCCGCGGCCCGTCGCTGACCGGCCCCGGGACCGACACGACCAATCGTTATTCGGTCGGCGTGGGCGTGACTTCGTTCGAGCTCGATTTCTGGGGTCGCGTCAAGAATCTGTCCGAAGCGGCGCGCAGCCAGTATCTTGCGACCGAGCAGGCCGAGCGCGCCTTCCGGCTCGCGCTGGTCCGCGACGTCGCGTCGACCTATTTTTCCTCGCGCGGCGCCGACGAACAGATCACGCTGGCCGAGGCCACCGTGACGAGCCGCAAGGAAGGGTTGCGCATCGCAAAGCGCCGGCTCGACGCAGGTGTGACCTCGGCGCTCGACTATCGTCAGTCGGAAACGCTGCTGACGCAGGCCGAAACCCAGCTTGCCAGCCTGAAGCTCGGCAAGGCGCAGGCGGATAATTTCCTCGCCGTCCTGACAGGCGGTCCGGTCGCGGGTCCCCTCCCCGCGCCGCTGCCGCTCGTCGCGCAGGGACAGTCGCCGGCGCTGACCGCGGGCCTGCCCTCCGATCTGCTCGTTGCGCGTCCCGATGTCGTTGCGGCCGAAGAACGGCTGCGCGCGGCCCGCGCCAATGTCGGCGCGGCGCGCGCTGCCTTCTTCCCCTCGATTTCGCTCACAGGGAACTTCGGCTTCGCATCGGGGTCGCTCGACAATCTGTTCAGCGACAATGGCATGACGTGGAGCTTCGGCCCGTCGATCAGCCTGCCGATCTTCGATTTCGGGCGGAACAAGGGGAACCTGACCGTCGCCGAAGCGCGCGAGAATATCGCGGTCGCGACCTATGAACGTACCGTCCAGGGCGCTTTCCGCGAAGTCGCCGACGCGCTCGCCGGGCGCCGCTACCTTGCCGATCAGGTCGAGGCGCAGGAACGCGGCACGCTCGCGACCCGCCAGATCGCCGATCTTGCCCGAAAGCGGTATCGCGAGGGTGTCTCGACCTATCTCGAAGTGCTCGATGCCGAACGCAATCTGTTCGCTTCCGAACAGGCGCTCATCGAGCTGCGGCGCGCACAAGTCGACAATCTGGTGACGCTGTACGTCGCCTTGGGCGGCGGGCTGGTCGAGCGCCGCTGAGCCGCGGCGCCCGCGCTGCTACCGGGCGACGGCCAGTGCGGGCAGACCCGATCCCGCGCTCGCCAGTTCGCGTTCGGCCTGCGTGAAACCATAGGCCGGAACGATCGCGTCGGCGCGGTCCGATACAGCGGCCCAGCGCGCGACGAGCTGCTCGCCCGCATCCGCCGTGGCGCCGATATAGCTCCCTTCGGACAAGGTCACATCGGCCGTGGCGAAATGCCCCGCTCCGGCGCAGAGAATCGCGCGGGTCGGCGCGTCATCGCCGACGAGCGCAAGCAGGCCGGGGCTGACGAGCGCGGGGTCGAGCAGTTCGAGGCTTGCATCTGCGAGCACGCCGTGCGTCATTTGCGTCGCGGCGGTCGGCGCGAGGCTGTTGACGCGGATACCGTATTTCTCGCCCTCGATCGCCAGCGTCTGCATCAGACCGACGAGCGCCATCTTGGCGGCGCCATAATTGGCCTGACCGAAATTGCCCCACAGCCCCGACGACGAGGTCGTCATCACGATGCGGCCATATTGCTGCGCGCGCATCATGTCCCAGACCGCCTTGCTGCAGATCGCGGCACCCATCAGATGAACGTCGACGACGAGCCGGAAATCGTCGATGCTCATCTTGGCAAAGCTCTTGTCGCGCAGGATGCCCGCATTGTTGACGAGGATGTCGATCCGCCCCACCGGTCCTGCGTCCGGCGAACGAGCCGGTCGATCGCAGCTTCGTCGGTGACCGACGCCGCCAGCGCCAGCGCCTCGCCCCCGTTCGCGACGATTTCGGATGCGACCTGCCCGGCAGCCGCCAGCGCGATGTCGTTCACGACGACGCGCGCGCCTTTTCCAGCCAGATAAAGCGCATGGGCGCGGCCCAGACCGCCGCCCGCACCGGTGACCACCGCGACCCGGCCCTTTAACGGCAACAGTTCATCCTTCATGCTTCGATCTCCATTCACTCTCTGGTGAGTTAACATTTAGCGCAAGTCGAAGGCGGAAACGCCCTCGGGTGCTCCCGCCTATATCTTCTTGTTGCAGACCTGCAGAAAACCGGCCGCCATGAACGAAGCCATGCGCGCCTTGATCGCCTCGAAATCCTCGGATTTGCAAAGGCCGCCCGAGAGCTTGTCGATGCGCCCCGTGCGCGCGAGCGTGACCATCAGCGCCCCGGTGACGAAATGATAGCCCCAGAAGATATCTTCCTCGGCGCAATCGGGCATCGCGCGTTTCAGAAGGTCGATCAGGCGGAGCACGACGGGATCGAAGTGGCTGTCCATCAGATCGGCGCCCCATTCGGGGGTATTGGCGACCTGGGCGCCCAGCGCGCCGTAATTTTTCCAGCCATCTCCGCCGTGGATATAGAGGTCAAGGTCGGTGTCGAGGAAGGCGTGGAGCGCGCCTTCGATCGTGGGTTTGCCGCCGGTCGCGCGATCATATTCGTCGAGCGCCTGCATCCGCTTGGTGCTCGTCACCACCGCGCGGCGTGCGAACACTGCGTCGAACAGCTTTTTCTTGTCCTCGAAATAATAGTTGAGCAGCGTGTGATGCACGCCGACGCGCTTGGCGACGTCCTTCAGCGTAACGCCGTGCAGCCCATGCTTCGAGAAAAGAAACTCGGCCTCGTCGAGGATTTGCTCCATCGTTTCGGCGCGTTGTTCGGCCTTGGTCGATCGCCGACGCGTTTTCGCCTGTTCTGTCACGATATCGGCCTTCAATCCCTGTTCTTCGGTAACAGACCCGGCAGCGCCCCGCACCGGGTCAACCCTCGCCATATTCATTGCGCAAGCGAATCTTATCGATTTTTCCGGTCGGCGCCAGCGGCATGGCATCGAGCCGTACCACCGCATCGGGAATCCACCATGGCGCAACGCGGCCCTTGAGCGGTGCGAGAAGGTCGGCATCGCCGATATCTTCGCCGGCGCGCAGTTCGACGAGCAGCACCGGGCGTTCGCCCCACTTCGCATCTTCGCGGCCGATGACGGCGGCGAGCGAGACGGCGGGCAATGCGCCGACGACGGCCTCGATCTCGGCGGGGTTGATCCATTCGCCGCCCGACTTGATCAGGTCCTTGGCGCGCCCGGTGATCACCAGATTGCCCTTGGCATCGATCCGCGCGAGGTCGCCGGTCGAAAACCAGCCGTCGGCATCGGTCGCGGGCTCATCCTGCCCGAAATAGCGATCGACCACCGCCGATCCGCGAACGTGCAGATGTCCCTCGGCTCCCCGTTGTTCGGCAAGCGGCAGACCCGCGGCATCGGTCAGCAGCAGGTCGACGCCGATTGCTGGACGCCCCGATACCGCCGCCGACCGGTGCGGATCGGCAGGCGGTGCGATCGTACCCAGCGGTGACAGTTCGGTCATCCCCCAACTCGTCTGCACCGTAACGCCAAGCAGGCGCTCGATCCGCTCCATCAACGCCGGCGCCATCGGCGCACCCCCGACGATGATCCGTTCGAGCGAAGGAAGAACTTCGCCCGTTCGCTCCACATGCTCGGCAACGCCGAGCCAGACGGTCGGGACGCCGACGCCGACGGTCACGCTTTCGGCGGTGATCAGGCGCGCAAGGCTGGCGCCGTCGGCCTGCCGTCCGGGAAGTACGAGTTTTCCGCCAACCGCAGGCAGCGCGAACGGCAAGCCCCACGCGTTGGCGTGGAACATCGGCACGACCGCGAGCACCGCGTCGCGCGCGGTCAACGCCATGACGTCGGCCTGCAGCGCGCGGAGGGTATGCAGGAAGCTGCCACGATGGGTGTAGGTCACGCCCTTTGGAGCGCCGGTTGTCCCGGAGGTGAAGCAGAGGCCCGCCGGCGACGTCTCATCGAAATCGCCCCAGATCGCCCCGCGCGGGGCACCGGTGATCGACGGCTCGATTTCGAGCAGCGGCGGTCCGCCCGCGGACCATTCGGTCGCATTTCCGTCGATCACCAACACCCGCTCGATCGCCGGCGCCCGTTCGACGATGAGGCGCGCAAGCGGCAGCAGGTCAGCGCTGGCGACCAACAGGCGCGCGCCCGACTGCACTGCCATCGACGCGAGCTGCGATCCGGTCAGCCGGGGGTTGAGCGTGTGGCAGACCGCCCCCATGCCCATGACCGCGTACCAGGTTTCGACATGCGCCTGACTGTTCCATGCAAGCGTCGCGATGCGGTCGCCCCGCCCGACGCCGAAACCGGCGAACAAGGAGGATATCGAGAGGCTGCGCTCGCGAAGCGCAGCGTAATCGATCCGGGCAGTCCCGCCGTCCTCGCGCGCCGTTACCACCTCGGCATCGCCATGCCAGCGGGCCGCGTGGTCGAGAAATTTGTTCAGCGTGAGCGGGTAATCCTGAATGCTGCCGTCGATCATGGGCATTCCGCGCTTTTCGCCAACACGGGCGACAGGATCCCGGTGTTCCAGTTCCACGCCTGATTGCCCGCGGCGCGGCGGCGGCACACCGCTGCCTCGTGCAGCGCGTACATGCCCGGCATCAGCTGTGCGCCGCTGCGCGGGATATCGGCGAAGGCCATGAAGGCGGCGTCGGTGCCATAGGGGCGCCATACCGCCTGCCCCGCCGCTTCGGGCGTGCCGCTTTTAGCGAAGGACACCCAATAATCGCCCATCGCGGCCGCGAAGCGACGTTCGCCGACGGTGTCGGGGATCCTGGGCCAATAAGGCGGCGTATCGTTCGCCGTGCCGAAGACGAACGGGATTTCCGCGGCGTGGAAGCCGTGCAGTCCATATTCGCTCGCCGCCGGATAGCCGTGGTCGAAGAGGTAGAGATAAGCGGGCTGGCCAAGCGCGGTCTGCTTGATGGCCAGCCGTTCGGACGTCCAGCCGTAGAGCGCGTCGCGCGGGGTCGCGAGCATCGTTTCGCCCAGGTCGCGCGCCGGATAGAGTTTCAGCCACCCCTCGGCGAGATCGCCGTAACGCTGGCGGATGATCGCTTCATAGGCGGCGGCATCGGCGGGCGGCGGCGGCGCGAGCATGCGCAGCGAGCGAATCTCGCCGATGTTGAAGCCCGCGATCATCGGCACCGGCGCCTGTTCGCCGCGGTCGAAGCTGTCGACGAGCTGACGCGGCAATATCTTGCCGTCGATCGTGCCCCAGGGGAAATAGCCCGCTTTCGCCGCGCCTTCGGTCAGCGCAAGCGGATCCATCGCGCGCAGCGCCGCGAGATCGGCGGCGCCGAGCGCGGCGGCGACCTTCGTGCCCATGTCCTCGGCGGGAATCTCGCCATGGCGCGCTTCCCTCAGCGAGGGGGTGGAGATCATATAGGCGCTCTGCGCGATCGCCTTGTGGAACAGGCCGCGCGCCTGCGGCGAGGTCATCAGATACATGACGCTGAGCGCCCCGGCGGACTCGCCCGCGATGGTGACGTTGTTCGTATCGCCGCCGAAGGCGGCGATGTTGGCCTTGACCCAGTTCAACGCTGCGATTTGATCGAGCAGCCCGTAATTGCCCGACACGCCGTCGGGCGATTCCTTGCTGAGTTCGGGATGCGCCATGTAACCGAGGACGCCGAGACGGTAGTTGATCGACACCACGATCGCGCCGCGTGCCGCGAGCCTCGCACCATCGTACATGGCTTCGTGGCTGTATCCGTTGGTCAGGGCGCCGCCGTGGATCCACACGATCACCGGCGCGTCCCTGGCCTTTTCCGGCGCCCATATGTTGAGCGTCAGGCAATCTTCGGACACCCTGGCGGGCGGATTGGCATAGATGCTGACGGCGTTCGAGCAGGGCTGGATGCAGGCTGCCCCGAAGCTCTGCGCCTTGCGCACGCCCTGCCACGCGGGGAGCGCGACCGGAGGTTTCCAGCGGAGCGGTCCGACCGGCGGCCGGGCAAAAGGAATGCCCTTGAACACGGCGATCTTGCCGACGGCCTTGCCTTCAAGCGTGCCGGCGGGAGCCTCCACCACGGGCGGCGCGGCACCTGCGGGTACCGTCATCACAAGCCCGGCCGCCAATAACGATCCGCGGAACCCTTTCATGCATATGTCTCCTGCCGGCTGTCCTCTCGGCGCAGCAGCCGCGCGAGCCAAAGAAAGAGCGCGATGGCAACCAGATAGAAGGGCGTCAGCGTATAGAGCGCCGTTTGCAGCCCATGGAGGTCGCCCTGCGCCTTGAACCAGTCGCTGGCGAAGCCGACCCATGTCGGCCCGAGCCCCAGCCCGATGAAGTTCATGATGAGCAGCAGCAGCGCCCCCGAAAGCACGCGCTGGTTAGGCTTCACTTCCTCCTGGACGAGCGCGACCGAAGCCGAGAGATAGAAATAGTTGAAGATCATCACGACGGTGAGCAGCGCCAGCGCCAGCGGCCAGCCCGGCGCCCAGATAAACGCGACATAAAAGGGCATCGCGACCACGAGCGACAATGCGGGGGCGATCGCATAGCCGGCGCGCGATCTGCGGACCATCCGGTCGATCACCCGCCCCGACACGATCATCCCTCCTCCCATGCCGACGAGCAGCACGAGCGCATACCAGACGGCGACGTCGCCCAGCTCCATGCCCTTTTCGCGCATTAGGAACAGCACCGCGAAATTGCCGAGGCCATAGGTCACGAACTGCGTCGCACCGCTGCCCAGCGCCGCGAGCATCAGCACCGGATGCGACAGGAACATGTGCACGGTCGGCCAGAATTGCGCCTTTGCATGGGAGGCTGGACCCGCCGCGTCGGTCGCGCCGCGCGCAGGCTCGCGCACCGTGAACCATACAAGCAGCGCGGTGACGATCCCGATCACGCCCACCGCGATGAAGGGAATGCGCCAGCCGAAGCGCTCGGCGATTGCCGCGCCGAAGGCGACGCCCGCCGCCGCGCCGATCGCCGGGCCCAAGTTGAAGATACCGAGCGCCGCGGCGCGCTTGCCGGGCGGATAGGTGTCGGTGATGATCGCATAGGACGGCGGCACCCCGCCCGCCTCGCCGAAACCGACGACCATGCGCGCGACCGCGAGCTGTGCATAGTTTGTGGCCATACCACATGCGACGGTTGCCCCGCTCCAGATCGCACAGGCGGCCGACAGCACGCCGACGCGGCTGGTCCGGTCGGCGAACCAGCCGACGGGGATCGCGATGAAGCAATAGAACATCGCGAAATAGAGCCCGCTGATCAGCCCGAGCTGGCTGTCGCTGATCTGGAGCGAATCCTGGATCGGCTTCGCGAGGATCGACAGGAGCTGGCGGTCGAGGAAGTTCAGCACATAGACAAAGCAGAGCATCCCCAGCACGAACGACGGATTCCTCCCCGGCCGCGTGGACGCTGCGGCCGGGGAGAATGCGCGATCGGCGGCCGCCACGGCTTAGAGCCCGTAGCCGAGGCGGATGCCGAAGGTACGCGGACGCATCGTCCCGAAGCGGCTGACGAGGAAGGCTTCGGGGTGGATGTAGGTGATCGAATGATCGTCGAAGAGGTTTTCGACATAGAGCTGCGCCGACAGGTCGCCCTTCTTCAACCCGAAGCTCAGATTGACGTTGCTGTAGGCGTCGGTCTTTCCGAAGGTCGAGAGCGGCACGTTCGGCAGGCCCGGAGTATTCGGGAAGCTGCTGTTATACGATCCGATATGCTGCGCATTGGCCGCCATCGTCGCCTCGACGTCGCTCGCGAGGTTGAAGCTGTACGCGATATAGGCCGAGCCCTGGATGCGCGGCGCCGACAGGCGGTGGCCGAGCACCGCGCCGGAGATTGCGGCTTCCTCGGGCGACAGCTTGGTGATCTTCGCGTCGTTGTAGGCGCCGTTGAACCCGATCGCCCAGCCGGTCGCGGGGATCACGCCGACCTCGAACTCGAAGCCCTTGCTGCGCGCCGCCCCGATGTTCGTCGCGAACTGTACCGAATCAGACTGGCGGTTCGCCTGCGCCTGGATATTCTTCCAGTCGATCAGGTAGAAAGCGGCGTTCATCGTTACGCGGCCGTCCAGCCAGCGCGCCTTTGCGCCGACCTCATAGCTTTTGAGATTGTCCGACGTTGCGCCGTAAGGGATGACGATGTCGTTCGGATCGACGAGGCTGGGCGCGCCCGCACGCGCGTTGACGATCGGTGCACGGAACCCGGTAGAGAAGGTCGCATAGGTGGTCAGCGCATCGCTCGGCTTGAAGGTCGCGCTCGCCTTCCACGACGGCTTCGATCCCTTTGCCTTCACGCCCTCGGCGGCGGCATAGGGGGTGAAGGTCGTGAAGTTCGCCGGCAGGCCAAGCAGGGCATAGTCGTAATAGTTGAACCCCGCCGCCGTCGCGAGATAGCCCCCTGCCTCGGTAAAGGCCTGCGCCGACGTTTCGCCATAGCGCATCCCGCCCGTCAGCCAGAATTTGTCCGAGAAACGATAGGTGAGTTCGCCGAACCCTGCGATCTCCTTGCTGATCGAATGCGTATAGAGTTTCTGGAAATATTTGTCGGGGAGCCCGGTCATGTTGCGATCGGCGAGGAAGTCGAGGTTTGACCGGTAGAAATAATCGACGTCGCGGCGACGATGGAGGTAGAAGCCGCCGACGACGAACTGGAACGGGCCATCAAGGGTCGAGGCGAGCCGCGTTTCCTGTACGAACACCTTGTCATAGGCATCGGCGTCGAGACCGAAGGCAATCGGCGCGCCGGGGAAGGAGCCCGGCGCAAAGGTGCCGGCAAGGTCGACATAGAAGCGCTGGTCGAAATCCGAATAGGTCGACGAACTGGTGAGCTTGGCAAAGTCGAACTCATATTCGATCGTCGCATTCGCGATCGTCTGCTTGCCCGTGAAACGGTCGGGCTCGTCCGAAACGCGCTTGTTGCGACCAAGCGACGGGTCGGTCAGCGAGCTGTCCTTCGGATTGCTGTATTCGTAGCTGCCGAGCAGCTTGATCGACAGCCGGTCGGTGGGCCGCCACAGCAGGCTCGCGCGCCCGCCATAGTCGATCAGCGTGTTCGAATTCTTCACGCCCGTCCCGACATTGTCGAGATAGCCTTCCTCGTCGCGGTAGAAGCCGACGACGCGCAGCGCGAGCTGGTCGTCAACCAGCGGCACATTGACCATCGCATTATAGCGCTGGCGGAAGCTGTCCGATCCGGTCAGCCCGAAATCGACGAGCGCCGACGTGTCGAAATCATTGAGGTCGGGGCTCTTCTGCAGGATGCGCATCGCCCCCGACAGCGAACCCGATCCGAACAGCGTTCCCTGCGGCCCGCGCAGGAATTCGACGCGCTCGACGTCGAACAAATTGGGGTCGACGACGGTGGTGTTACCGATCGTCGAGACGGGAAGCTCGTCGATATAGATCGCAACCGAGCTTTGCAGGTTGGCGTTATAACCGTTCGTCGCGATGCCGCGCGCGGTGAAATTGTTGAAGTTGGCGGTCGGCTTGTTGAGCACAACGCCCGGCGTCTCGCGTCCGATGCCTTCGTAGCCGACGATCCCCTTTTCGGTCAGCTCTTCCTGCGAAAAGGCCGAAATGCTGATCGGTACGTCCTGGATGCGTTCGGCGCGTCGTGTTGCGGTAACGATGATATCGTTGCCGTCATGCGCCTGATCGGCCTGCGGCGCAGCATCGGCCGCATCCTGTGCGGCGGCGCCCGCCGGGATTGCGAAAAGCGCGCCCGCGCATACGGTCGCAAACAGTTCTGCCCTCATCTTGCCCTCTCCCATATCGCGCCGCTCGAACGTCGGCATGTCGCTCTCATGACAGCGGTCCGCCGGCGAGTCAACATTCACTCTCACGAGTGTGAATGAAATATTCACGGGCCAGCAAGATCCGGATCGAGGGTTCAGGAGCGGAAAATCATTCCCGCCCGGACGCCGCTGTTGCTATGCCGCCGGTGAAGCCCGCATGGCCGTGCGCGCGCCAGCTACCGGACACGAATCCCCATGACGAACGAAGCCGCCACCCCCGCCCTGCTCAAGGATATCCTCGGGCCACAGGCGCTGGAAACGATCGCCGATGCCGGAGCCGCCGTATCTCGACATTTCGATCGGATCGCCTTCTCGTCCGCCGCGTCGAACGGGCTCGATTCGCTGTCGATCATGGAACGCGTGCGCCATATCGCCGACGCATTGCATATGGCGCTCCCCGGCGACTATGCTGCGGCGCTCGACATCGTGCGCGCGATGGCACCGCGGTTGAAGCATGGATTCCAGGCAATGGCGGTGACCGAATATGTCGCGCGATACGGCCAGAACGATTTCGACCGGTCGATGGACGCGCTCGCCGACCTGACGCGTTTCGGTTCGGCCGAATTCGCGATCCGCCCCTTTCTGGCGGCGGATACGCCGCGCGCGCTGGCAATCATGATGCGATGGACCGCGAGCGAGAATGAGCATGTGCGCCGACTCGCAAGCGAAGGCGCCCGCCCGCGCTTGCCGTGGGCGGCGCGCGTTCCGGCGCTGAAGGACGATCCGACGCTCGCGGCGCCGATCCTTGAATCGCTGAAGGCCGATCCCGGCCTCTATGTCCGTAAATCGGTCGCGAACCATTTGAACGATATTGCCAAGGACCGACCCGACTGGCTGCTGGACCGCCTTGCTACCTGGCCGCAGAACGATCCGCGCACCGTGTGGATCGTGCGCCACGCGCTGCGTACACTGATCAAGAAGGGTGACCCGCGCGCGCTGGCGCTGATCGGGGTCAGCCACGGCGCCGCGGTCACCCTTCGCCATTTCTCGGTCTCGCCGGAGGCCGTCCGCCTCGGCGACCGGATCACGATCGCCTGCGAAATCTCCTCCGATTCAGCCGAAGACCAGCGGCTGGTGGTCGATTATCGCGTCCACTACGCGCGAGCCGGGGGCAAGACCGCCGCGAAAGTCTTCAAACTGAAAACATTCGAGCTCGCCGCACGCGATACGGCGAGGTTCGGAACGCGACAAACCATTCGCGACTTCAGCACGCGCCGCCATCATCCGGGCCGGCATGAAGTCGAACTGATCGTCAACGGGCAGACGATGGCGAGTGGCGCGTTCGATCTCTTGCCGGCGGGCTGACCAGCCCCAATTGCCCGGGTCCGTACTCAGTCACCACGCGGTGGAGGAGGCGATCCGGTCGTGGTCACGGACGGCGGGCGCCCTTCGTCGATCACGGGCCGTCCGTCCTGGATCGGCAGACGCAAATCGATGCGGCTGCCATTGATCTCGGTCGAGATCACCGCATCGCCTCCCTCGATCCCGACACGGGTCCGGTCGCCGATCGGAATAGCGCCGACATCGGGAACGTCGAGCGGCTCGACGGGCCCCGTCGGATCGACCGGTCTGGGCCGCGGCGCCGCCTTTTTGCCCGATGCCTCGACCATGAAGTCGCGCCAGATGCGCGCGGGCAATCCGCCGCCCGATATGCCCCGCAGCGGTGTGTTGTCGTCGTTGCCGATCCACACGCCGACGACAAGGCCATTGGCATAGCCGACGAACAGCGCGTCGCGATTGTCCTGGCTGGTGCCGGTCTTGCCGAAATTGGCCTGCGGCAGCCGCGCGGCGCGGCCGGTACCGCGATTGACCGCCGCGCGCAGCATTTGTTCGATCTCTTCATGTTCTTCCGATCCGAAGCTGCTCGGCCCCGAAATCAGATTTTCGAACCACCCCTTTTCCTCGGCCTTGAACGCGTGCGGTTCGACCGGATAGCTGTTCGCCGCGACGGCCGCATAGGCGGCGGTCAGTTCAAGCAACGTCATGCTCGACGTCCCGAGGGCGAGGCTGGGGTCGCCCTTTGCCATCGATGCGGTCACGCCCAGATCACGCGCCATGTCGATGACCTTCGCGTCACCGACCTGGCGGAGCAGCCGCACCGCGGCGACATTGCTCGACGAGGCGAAGGCGTCCTCGAGCGTGATCGATTTCGAATAGGCGCCGCCCGCATTCTTCGGGCGGTAGGACCCGGTTTCGATCGCGCTGTTGTCGATGACGTCGTCGGGGTCCCAACCGTCGCGAAGCGCGGCAAGATAGACGAACAGCTTGAAGGTCGAGCCGGGCTGTCGCCGCGCCTGCGTGGCGCGGTTGAAGGGCGACGCCGCATAATCCTTGCCGCCGATCATCGCGACGACCTCGCCGCTCGGACGCATCGCGACGAGCGCGACCTGCGCCTTGCCGACCCCGGCGCGCGCGGTGGCGCGGCGTGCGATCCCTTGCAATCGCGCGTCGAGCGTCGTCGCGATCGTCTGGCGCGAATAGCCAACATCGCTCAATTTGCGCGCCTCGGGCAGCGCCCAATCGGCGAAATAGGTGCCGGTCGGCAGCGTGTTTCGGCTGCGCACGTCGATGCGCGGAGTGCGAAGCGCCTTCATCTCGCGCTCGGTGAGGTAGCCGGTATCGACCATCGCGTTCAGCACCAGCTTCATGCGCTTTTCGGCAAGATCGGGATTTTTGGTCGGCGCAAGGCGCGACGGCGCCTGCACCAGCCCCGCGAGCATCGCCGCCTGCGCCGGGGTCAGCTTCTCGGGCTGGCGATAGAAATAATGGAGCGATGCGGCGCGGAGACCATAGGTATTGTCGCCGAAATAGGCGTTCGACAGATAGCGTTCGAGGATCTCGTCCTTGCTCAGCCAGGCCTCCAGCCAGAATGCGATCATCGCCTCGCGCGCCTTGCGGCCCAGCGTGCGTTTCGGCGTCAGGAAGGTGAATTTGGCGAGTTGCTGGGTGATCGTGCTGCCCCCCTGCGTCCGTCCACCGGTCAGGTTGCTCCAGACCGCTCGCGCGATGCTGCGCGGATCGACGCCCCAGTGGGTGTAGAAGCGCCTGTCCTCGATCGCGAGGAAGGCGCCGGTCACATGTTTGGGCAGGTCCGCCGCCTTCACCGGCGTGTCAACGATCGCCCCGATCCGCGCGATCGGCGTGCCGTCGGAAGCAAGCAAGGTGATCTGCGGCGGCGCGATCGGTTCGAGCGATTTCGAAAGCGGCGCGGTGAGCGCGAGCCAGCCGACGAGCAGGATGAAAATGACGCTGAAGATCGCGAAGCCGCGCGAAATCCGTCGCAGCCATTTGCGCCCGCGCGTTTCGGGAACGACGGGAGGCGCCGGATCGATAACGGGGCCACCCGGCATCGCGGCAGGCGTCGGGTCGGGATTGTCGGGTTTACGGAACCATTTCATGCGCGGCGCCCGTATTACAACCCCAACACAGCATAAGCAAATGCTTGTGTGACACGTCGACCCCCGCCCACTTCTTCAAGAAGGACAGCGACTTGATCGATATGCGGGGATAGAAGCGAATGAAAAGCCCCCGACCCGGAGAGCGACATGAGCCAAGCAGCGACCCGCTATTGCGACCTGGTGATGAAAGGCGGTATCACGAGCGGCATCGTCTATCCCAACGCGGTGCTCGCCCTCGCGCGCGACTTCCGGTTCAAGAATATCGGCGGAACGTCGGCGGGCGCGATCGCTGCCGCCGCCACCGCGGCGGCCGCCCTGGGCGACCGGAAGCATGCCGCATCGGGATCGGCGGCACCCTGTCCCCGAACGCTGGGTTTTGCGGGCCTCGAACGCGTCGCAGCCGAGCTTTCGTCGCAGGGCTTCATCTTCGGCCTGTTCCAGCCCGCGCGCGGCGCGCGGAACGCCTACCGCCTGATTGTCGCGCTCGCGGGCAATGCGGGGCCCCTCCGCAAGGCCTGCACCGCCGCAATCGCCGTGGTGGCGATCGCCCCGCTCGAGGCGCTGCTGCTGCTCGGCCTGTTCCTCGTGCTCGGCTATTGGCTTGCGGGGCCGTCCGGCATTGCGGCCGTGGCATTGCCCTCCGCGATCTGCGCCTATCTGGGCGCCGCGATTTGCGCGATACTCCGCGTCGCGCGTGTCGCACGGCGCAATCTGCTCGGGCTGTGTTCGGGCCTGAGCGTGCGAAAAGACGCCGCGCGGCCGGCGCTGACCGAATGGCTGCACGAGGTTTTGCAATCCCTGTCGGGCAAGGCGATTTCGGAGCCGCTGCTGTTCGACGATCTGTGGGCGGCGCCCCGATATCCCGGCGAACCGGAGACCGAAACGGCAGTCTCGCTGCAAATGATCACAACCGGTGTATCGCACCACGAACCGCGAACGCTGCCGTTCACCGACGCGACATTCTGGTTTCTGCGCGAAGAGTTCGACCTGCTGTTTCCCGAAGCGGTCGTCGATGCGATGGTGGCGATGACGGACGAGCCCGATCGTGTCGACGGAAAGGATTATTACCGCCTGCCCGGCAAAGGCCGGATGCCCGTGCTCGTCGCGATGCGGATGAGCCTCAGCTTTCCGCTGCTGATCAGCGCGGTACCGCTCCACGAACCCGTCGCGCGGCGGACGCAGCGCGCCGAGACCGAGGGCGACGCGATCGACGACGGCGCGGACGGCAGGGAAACGACTCTCAGCCAGAGCACCGACGGGCTGACGACCGGCGGCGAGCCGCCGGCCTCCTCGATCGAAAGCTTTCGCATCTGCTGGTTTTCGGACGGCGGCGTTTCGAGCAACTTCCCGCTCCACCTCTTCGACGCGCCGCTGCCACGCTGGCCGACCTTCGCGATCAACCTCGTCTACCCCCAGAGCGGCGGCGACGATCCGCCCGTCGAAAACCCCGAACCCGCGAATGCGCGAGACAAGGCCGAAGCGGCCGTGTGGCTTCCGCTTCATAACAATCGCGGCTGGCAACGCAGCTACCGCTCGATCGCCAGCCCCCTCGCGCTGGCCGAGGTTTCCGCTTTTGTTTTCGGCATCATCAGCACCATGCAAAACTGGCGCGACCTGTTGCAGTCGCGCGCCCCCGGCCAGCGCGACCGGATCGTCCACGTCTCGCTCGACGCGACCGAGGGTGGCATGAACCTCGACATGTCGCAGGACATATTGGACAGCATTTCGCTGAAAGGCACGGCCGCCGGCGAGCGATTGTACCAATTCTCGTTCGACAATCACTATTGGGTGCGGTGGCGGAACGTCGCTTCGGGGCTGCAGCGCTACACGATCCGGATCGCCAACAGCGCCAGGGTCATTCCGCCAATCCCTGCCTATGAGGCCGCCTTTGCGACCGTTCGCACGGGATCGCCGCCGCCGGTTTCCTATAAATTCAAATCGGCCGAAACCCGGGCCGCCGCGCAAGACCTCTTCGCCGAACTCGTATCGCGCGGCAATGAATGGGCAGACCTGGGCCCCGATCTCGGCGACGGGACGCCGCGGCCGCTCCCCCAGATGCAGATCGCGCCGATCTATTAGCCTGGAGGCGACGTCCCGATCGCCGGGCCGCCCCTCCCCTAACGATCCGACGCGGCGTTTTCGATCAGCTCGGCGACTTCAACCGGATGCGAGACCATGAGCGCGTGCGAGCCGTTTGCGACCGAGACGGTTTTGCGGGCATGCGCGCGGTCGGCCATGAACCGCATCGTCGCGGCGGGGATGTTGCGGTCTTCGGCGCCATAGATGACATAGGTCGGCAGACTTTTCCACGTAGCAGCCTGCGAGGTGTCGGTCAGGGCACCCTGCGTCACCGGGCGCTGCGTCGCGGCCATCAGTATCGCCTGCGCTTCGGGCACATCGGCGGCGAATTGCGCGCGGAATTTGGCGGGCTGGATATAGAGGTCGATGCCGCCGCCGGGCAGGCTGACCGGCGCCAGTGCCTCGCCCAGCGTGCTACCCGGGAATTTGGCCGAGAGCGTCAGCGCCGATTCCCCCGTGTCGGGCAGGAAACCCGCGACAAAAACCAGCGCCTTTACATTGACATTGCCCTTTGCCGCTTCGGTGATGACGACGCCGCCATAGCTATGTCCGACGAGGATCACGCGGCCCGAAATCGACCGGACGACCGCCGCGACGCTTTCGGCATCGCCGGCGACGCTGCGCAGCGGGTTCGCTGCGGCGATCACTGGATAGCCATCCTTCTCGAGCCGGGCGATCACGTCGTTCCAGCCCGAGGAATCGGCGAACGCACCGTGGACCAGGACGACGGTCGGCTTGGCCATCGAGTCTTCGGCCTGCGCGCCGGCAGTGCCCGAGAAAAATAGTGCGGCAAGCGCCGCCGAACGAATGGAGCGATACATTTCATCATCCTTCTGCAGTTGGCCGCCCCAGTCCTGCACGGACGTCTGTGCGCCGCCTATCGCATCAAGGTATCTGTACCTCCCCATGCCAACGCCCCGGACCCCAGACCAAAGGATAGGCCGGCCGCGCGGGTTTGCCAGTCGCGAACCTGCTTCGGCACGATAGCCGGGCGGGCAGCGGCGCTGGCAGATCCGTCGGCAGTGGCGGGGGGCATTCCCGTCCGGAACCGAAAGGATCGACATGACGAAGACTATCGCACCCTCCCCGCTCGAACCCGCAACCGGTGCCTTTGTGGGCGGCTTGCCCGACGGTCCGCCGATCTATACGCTGACACCGGCCGACGCGCGCGGCGTCCTGTCGGCCGTCCAGCAGTCGGTCACCGTTCCGTTGCTCGCGGTCGACAGCGAGGACAGCACGCTTTCCGTCGGTCCGTCGGGCAAGACGAACATCCGTGTCGTGCGCCCCGCTGGCGCGACCGGCACCCTTCCCGCGATTGTCTATATCCACGGCGGCGGCTGGGTTCTTGGCGACAAGCAGACCCACGACCGGCTGGTTCGCGAACTGGCGGTGGGCGCGAATGCGGTGCTTGTCTTCGTCGACTATGACCGTTCGCCCGAGAGCCAATATCCCGGCGCGATCGAGCAAGCCTATGCCGTGGCCCGCCACGTCGCGGAGAATGCCAAGGCGTTCGGCGCGGATCCACGGCGCATCGCGATCGCGGGCGACAGCGTC
Source organism: Sphingopyxis sp. (assembly GCA_032154175.1). GTDB lineage: Bacteria > Pseudomonadota > Alphaproteobacteria > Sphingomonadales > Sphingomonadaceae > Sphingopyxis. Next base: position 17,977 of record JALDYH010000034.1, read on the forward strand.
GGCGGCAATATGGCCGCCGCCGTAACCCTGATGGCGAGAGAGCGTGGCACGCCCGACTTTTGCGCCCAACTCCTCTTCTATCCCGTCACCGATGCGTCGATGGCCAGCGAATCCTACCGGCAGTTCGCCGACGGACCCTGGCTGACCGCCAAGGCGATGGCGTGGTATTGGGACCAGTATCTGCCCGACGTCGCGCGTCGCGGCGAAATCCTCGCATCCCCCGTGAATGCGTCCGCCGACCAGCTTGCCGGTCTTCCGCAGGCGCTGCTCATCGTCGATGAAAATGACGTGCTGCGCGACGAAGGCGAAACCTATGCCCGCAAGCTTGCCGAAGCCGGGGTACCGGTGACCGCGGTGCGTTATAACGGCACGATCCATGATTTCATGATGCTCAACCCGATCACCGAAACCCCGGCCGCACGCGGAGCGGTGGGGCAAGCGATCGGCTATCTGCGCAAGGTCTTTGCGACCGGTGCGTGATGCGAAAGCGGGAGGCGGCGGTGCGCCGCTTCCCGCAAATCATCAGGGTGCTACGACCGGAATCTCGAAGCGGAACTGCGCTCCGCCGCCCGGATGGTTGGAGGCGGTGATCGATCCACCATGTTCGGAAATGATCGACTGGCAGATCGCGAGTCCGATCCCCATCCCGGCCTCTTTGGTCGTGAAGAAGCCTTCGAAAATACGGGCAAGATCGTCGGGCGGGATGCCCGGCCCGGTATCGCGAAGCATGAAAGCAAGCGACCTGCCCTCGGTCAGATGCGTGCCGATGCATATCTCGCGCTTGCGCTCGCTTTGCGCCTCGACTGCCTGAACGCTGTTGATCAGCAGGTTCACGACAACCTGCTGTAACTGGATGCGGTCCGCCATCGTGCTCGGAAGGCCCCCCGCGAAGTTGGTGGTGATCCCGATCGATTGCGATTCGATCTCGTGACGGACGAAGATCAGCGATTCCTGCACGATCTCGTTGAGATCGGTCGCGACGCGTTCGGGTTGGCGTTTCGAGGCCATGCCGCGGATATGCTGAACGATATCGCTCGCGCGCCGCGCGCTCGCCGCAACGCGTGTGGTCAGTTCCTTGACCTTTTCGACATTCGGATCGTCGCGCGACAGCCAGCGCAGGCTCGTCTCGGCATTGGTGACGATCGCCGCCAGCGGCTGGTTGATCTCGTGCGCGATCGATGTCGTCAGTTCGCCCAGCGTCGAGATGCGCGCCGCATGGGTGAAGTCGGCCTGAAGCTGCCTGATCTCGGCCTCCAGGCCCATACGTTCGGTCACGTCCTCGAAACTGAAGATCGTGACGTCGAGTTCGGCAAGCGCCTTGGGATAGGTCACCGACATGCGCACATCGAGCACGCGGCCGTCGAAGGTCTCGACCTTCGTTATCTCTTCGTGGCTTGCCTGACCGTTGAACCGTCCGATCATCACATTGTGAAGGGAGCTGCGATTGACCGTGAACAGATATCCCACGGGGCGCATCAGATCGATCGCGCTGGCACCGCCAAGCATCTGCACCGCCGCGCGATTGACGTCGGTGATCTGCACTGTCGTCGCTGCGAGTTCGACAAGCTCCGGATGTTCGTCGAGATAGGCACCGAAATCGGTAACCCCCGACGCGCGGATGTCGTTGTAGATGCGGCCCATATGGCTGGCATCGACCTGCCAGAGTGCGACCGGCATATGATGCACCAGCTTGCGGTATCGCGCTTCGCTGGCGCGGAGATACGCATAGGAACGATCGTCGTCGACGGTCCCGTTGACCGCAGCATAGATCCGACCCGGCGTTTCGGCCCGCCACACCGTCACCAGCGGATCGCGCAGGATGCCGTCCGACGGCAATTGCCGCCGATAGGTTGCATCCCCGGTTTCACCGGTCATCGCATCGACAATGAGCTCGCCGAGCGTCGCGCGACTCTCGAGCGGCCAGAAACCGGCAACCGGTTGACCGATCATCAGATCGCGTCCGCGGTTTCCGCCAACCAGACGCATCGTGCGCTCATTGACGTTGATGATGCGTGCCGACTTCACCAGCTCGTTATAGCGGGCGTTCAGTTGCGCCTCGGCGCCGGCATCGCCGCGCAAGCCGAAGATCGTGGCGATCAGCTTTTCGGAGGCCGATACGTCGATTTCCCAGCTCGCAGCCATCAGGCGGTCGGGAATATGCCAGTCCGCCGCGGGTACGGGGCCATCGCTGAGCGACTGCCGGCCATATTCGATCACATCGCGCGGCGAGCCGTCCTGCGCAAAACGGACATATTGGCGGATATCGACGGCGATGTGGATACCCGACGGGGTGCGCCGGCTGACCACGCCCTGCCAGGTGCCCTCCTGAAGGAGCATGCGCCAATGCTCGCGCTCATTCTCGCTGCGCGTCGACAAATGACCGATGCCGCGCCCGATCATGGTGAGCGCAGGCCAGCCATACAGCGCCTCCGACGCGGGATTCCAGTAATGGACCGCACCTTCGGTATCGAAAATGACGACACTTTCGGAAGCAAATTCGGCAATGTCGGGCTCGGACGTCCGAGGCACGGCATGGAGCGGCTCCGTCGGCGCCGGCACGACCGCCTCGTCGGGTGAAGCCGCGTTCACCGTTCGGGCCCGTCGGGCCAATCCTCTGCCCCGATCGCGGCTTTCAATTCGTCGAGAAGAGCATCGTCCGCAACCGGCTTGGTCAGCCAGGCTTGCGCACCCAGGTGGAGCGCTCTGGCGCGGGCACTCGGGTCGAGCACCGACGTGAGCACGATAACGGGCAAATCCGATCCCCCCACGCGCATCCGTTCGAGCAGGTCGAGGCCGCTCATTCCCGGCATTCGCACGTCGGTGATCAGGCAATCGACATGGCTCGGCGCATCGCCGTTCAGGAACGCCGCGGCACTATCGAAGGTGCTGCAGGCAAGTCCCGTAACCATCAACAAATCGCACAGTGCCTCGCGGATGGCTTCATCGTCATCCACGACTGCAACAAGAGGCGTTTTGGGCAAGCGATTCGGCCCTTTTTCTCACGACCGAAGCGGCCAACGGCGCCATAGTTGCCCAGCTTGTAACGCTTTGTAACCATACCAAAGTCTAGGCCCCTCCGGTTTCGCGCAACTGGACCGGCAGTTTTTCCCACGCGCGGATCAGTTCGCCGACCGTTGCCGCCTGCATCTTCTTCATCACATTGCTGCGATGGAGCTTGACCGTGATTTCCGAAATACCGAGATCGTAGGCGATCTGCTTGTTGAGCCGCCCGCGCGCGACTTCGCGCATGACCTGGCTTTCGCGCGGCGTAAGCGTCGCAAACCGTTCGACCTGCTGCTGGACAATCCGGGCGTTCGCGCGCTCGGCGACATCGCGCTCCACCCCTGCGACGACGGCGTCGAGCAACGTCTGATCGCGCACCGGCTTGGTCAGGAAATCGACGGCGCCCCCCTTCATGGCCTGCACCGACATCGGGATATCGCCGTGACCGGTCAGAAACACGATCGGCTTCGCGATACCCGCCGTCGTGAGATGTTGTTGAAGGTCAAGCCCGCTCGATCCGGGCATCCGCACGTCGAGAACGAGGCAGCCCGCGCGTTCGAGCAGCGGCGATTCGAGCAGGTCGCGCGTCGAGCCATAGCAACTTGCCTCGATCCCCACCGACAGCATCAGTTCGCTGATCGCGGTGCGCACCTCTTCGTCATCGTCGACGATCAGGACAAGCGGCGGTTCAAAGTCTGTAGTCGTGGTCATTACCCCTCCCCGGTAAGCGGTGTCGTCGCAAGTGGCTGTTCCGGGCGGACTCGTGCAGCCGAACAAGCCGGAGATCGCTCCGGCCCATGTCGGCAGGCCCGCAAAGTTTAATTGTTCGCGGTTTTCGGAGCAAGGGCTTTCGCCCTTGCTCCGTGCGGCAGCGAGGCGTCGCTTGCCGCATATTTTGTTCAGGCTGCGCGCTGGCGCGGCGGCAAGACCGATCCGTCGATCCCGCCGGGCCAGGGCGTGACCGTCTCGCCGGCCACCTGCCAGCGATCGGCGTCCCTGCGCAGCCGGAGTTCGTACATTGCGGCCGGATAATCGGGGTCCATCCGGCGATACAGGATGGCGGTCGCATGGTCGCCCTGTTGTTCGGCGTGGAGAATCCGGTATTCGGTCGAAAGCGGCGCGTCGCCTTCGTCGCGGCGCGTCCGGAACTCGGCCATCATGTCGGCGCGCGAAACACGCGTCACATGCCCGTCCCCGCCGAGGACCAGATAGGCCTCGTCCGCAGTGTAGAGCTTGTCCATGGCGTCGAGATCGTAGGCGCTGCCCTTGTGGACGACGTCCGATATCAGTTGGTCGATCGCCGGATCAATTGGTTGCCGGGTCATATAATTGGCCTTTCGATTGAGGGAGAAGCAACGGTCAGAGCAGCGCCATGCCGCCGTCGACACGCAGGTTGATGCCGGTGACAAAGCTGCTCGCGTCGGATGCGAGGAACAGGGCGGCGCTTGCCAGTTCACCCGGTTGGCCGAGGCGCCCGAGCGGGATCGCACCGGCCATCATCTCGACGAACGCATCATGATCTTCGGGCGCAACGCCCAGCTTTTCGAGGATCGCGGTTTCGGTCGGCCCGGGGCTGAGCATATTGACGCGGATACCCCGCGCCTTGAATTCGAGCGCCCAGCTGCGCGCGAAGGCGTTGATCGCAGCCTTCGTCCCCGCATAGACGGCGTGACCGTCGAGAACCTTGTCGCTGGCGAGCGAGCCAACCAGAATGATCGAACCGCCGTCGCGCATGACGGGCACGATCTTCTGCACCCCGAAAAAGGTACCGCGTGCGTTGATCGCGAATTGCGCGTCATATTCCGCCTCGGTCACATCATGCGAGGGCGTGATCGTGTTGACCCCGGCGTTCGCGACATAAATGTCGGCATGTCCGAACCGGTCGTGAACGATTTGCGCGACCTGGCGATGATGACCCGGATCGGCGACGTCGCCCTGGATGCCGAGCGCCGCCGGTCCGATTTCACGAACCGCGTCGTCGACGACCTGCTGCCGACGGCCGGTGACGACCACTTGTGCGCCCTCCGCCGCAAAGAGCTTTGCCGTGGCAAGGCCTATGCCGCTGTTGCCGCCGGTAATGACGGCGACCTTTCCGTTCAAGCTTGTCATAAGATCGATTCCTTTGTTGGTGGAATTCGCGATATGGATCTTCCAAAAGGTCAAATAAGACTGGACATTGGCACATCATCTTTGCCAAAAACTATCGAATGAAATCGGGGCTCGAACGGACGACGGGGTTGCTCGCCTTCATACGCACCGTCGAGGCGGGGTCGTTCAGCGCGGCAGCGCGGCTGGCCGGGACAACCCCTTCGGCCGTATCGAAAAATGTCGAGCGGCTCGAACGCCGGCTCGGCGTGAAATTGTTCCTGCGGTCGACGCGGTCGCTGTCGCTGACCGTCGACGGCACCGCCTATTACGAACGCGTCGCGCCGCTGCTCCGCGCGCTCGACGATGCCGGTGAAGCGCTCGAGGGCGCCGGACGCGCGCGCGGCCTGCTCCGCGTGAGCATTCCCGCCATTCTGGGCCCGGTGCTCGTCGATGCGCTGACGCACGATTTCGTGAGGCGCTACCCCGACATAAAGCTGGAGATCAGCATCTCCGACCGCCACGTCGATCTTGTCCGCGAAGGTTTCGACGTCGCGCTGCGCACGGGGCCGGTCGCCGACAGTGACTGGATCGTGCGCCCGCTCGGCAACCTGCCGCTCGTCCTCGTCGCATCGCCCGCCTATCTCGACCGCGCAGGACACCCGCAATCGATCGAAGCGCTCGGGCAGGCGGCGCATATCCGCTACATGCTCGGCGCGCGGGCGTATCCCGTCACCTTTGCCAATGGCGAAAGCCTGACCCCTGCGGGAATCCTCGACACCGATTCGGGACAGGCGATGCGGACCGCCGCGCTGAACGGTCTGGGCATCGCGCAGTTGCTGCGGTTCGCGGTCGAGGCCGACCTGCAAGCGGGCCGCCTGATCGAGGTGATGCCCGATCATCCGCTGGCGCTCGTCCCCGCCCAGGCGCTGCACGCCTTCGGGCGCTTCCCGGCGCTCCGCATTCGACTCTTCACCGACTTCATCGCAGGGACCCTGTCGGCGCATGTCGTGAAGGACTGATCCGGTCATGTGCTGCGAAAACCGATCTTGCGGTGGCTTTCGTCGCAAAAGGGTTTTGTCTTCGACGCGCCGCAGCGACACAGCCGCGCGGTTTCGACCGATGCGACAGCACGGCCCGTTCCGCTGAGGATTTCGAGATTGCCGCGGACCTGTAGCGGGCCATCGAGTTCGGGTTCGATCGCGAGAGGGCCGTCGCGCACCGCGAGTTTGGCGCCCTTTCTGGTCGGCGGCTCCCCCGTCGCCTCGAAACCTGTATATTTGTGCGACTTGTCACAGAAGGGCTTGTTCTTCGACGCGCCGCAGCGGCAGAGCGTCGCGCGGAAACCGGCTTTCTCGCCATCGAGGGCGAAATCGGCGCGGACGGCATAGGGGCCGTTCTCGCGCAGCGTAACCAGATTGACCGGGGGCACCGGCTCGGCCTTTCCGTCGCGACGTTCATAGGACAACGCGCCTGACGGGCATTGACGAATGGTTCCGCAGAGATAGTCGACATCGGTCGCATCGGGGACGATCCACGGTCCGTCGACATCGGCGAGGAACGTGGCGGGATCCTGTGTCACGCAGAAACGCGCATGGATGCAGCGTTTGCCGTCGAACAGCACCGTGACGTCCTTGCCCTCGGTACGCTCGATCCCGTCGGCCGACATCGCAGGCGCAGGAGGCAATGCCGACGGTGACGGCGGGGCGGCGCGAGCGGCGGTGGCGGCGACCTCTCCAATCGGGGCCGCGCGCAGCCGCGCGGCCTGTTTCGCCAGAATCCGGGCCGCGCGAGCGCAGCGAGGGTCGGAGGGATCCATGGCTTCGGCCACCGCGCCCAGCTCTTCGGCCCGTTCGAGATAGAGGTGGCGGGCGCTTGCTCCGGAAGGCAGCGAGGCCGCCTCGCGCAGCGCGGTGAACGACACGCCGGCATTGCACGACGGGTTCGACGGTCCGGCGGGGAGCCGCGCGGCGCGTTCGGCGACCGCTGTGAGCGCATGCATCAGCCCGATCGCCGCGCCGGTATAGAGCGCCTTGTCGGGGTTGGGCCGCGGCAGCGCATAGGCGCCCGCGAGCATACGCAACGCGAGTGCATATATCGCATTGGCCAGATCCACCGTTGCGACCGCGTCGGCATCTTCCAGCCATACGCGCCCTTCGGGACGCGGCGGCTTGCGCAGCACCGGATTGACCGCAGCGGGGTGTGCAGGGGCAAAGTCGGGATTCGCCGCCGCGAGCAGCTCCAGTTCCGTTCGCACTTCGACGAAGCGCTGAAAATGGGATCCATCGCGATGCGCCGGCGCGCCTTCGCCTTCTTCGATGATCTCGGTGAGCGCGGCGAGCGCGCTGGCGAGGTCGGTCACCGGCCGCGCCCCCGCGAGATCGACCTCGGCCCCCGACATCTGCAGCGCGGGGTCGCCGCAAAAGACCGCATCCTCGCCGATCGCATCGACGAGCGCACGCAGTTCGGCCTCGATCCGCTGATAGAAGATACCGATCGTTGCATAATCGCAGCTGGCGGGCGTGAGCCGCGGGCCAGCGGCTGCGCGGGTTGTTCCATTCGCGACCGCAAAGGTTTCACCGTCTGGCTCCGGCGAACCCTCTGGGCGCTCGAGATAGATGAAGTGCTGGATTACATCCCCGCTGAAGGGCGCGAGCTTCACATTGATGTTCGCGGGCAAATAGCCCGGATCGAGCGGGAAGTTGGCGCGCCCGAAACGCGGCGCGCCGCCAAGCGCAGCCGTGATGTTCCACACCGCGACGAGGTGGCTCATCTCGTCGATCGCGACATCGAGGATTGCACGGCGCCAACGTGCGACCGCTTCGGCCTCCGACGCGCCGAGCCCCTCGCCTTCGCCGTCCTTCAGGCTGAACGCGGCATAGAGATAGGTGCACATCAGATTCTGTTCGAGCTCCGCGGCCTCGTAAAGCGCGTGCAGTATTTTCTCGCGGCTCACGGCGGTTTTACCATCCATTGCACAACCCTCCTCGTTCGGCCGCGCAGCGACCGGATAAGGGCGCAGGATAGGCAGCCATGCCCGGCCGGCGTCAGGCGCGAGAGCTGAAAAGACGCTTGTACCAAATCGCGCCGGATCGCGGGAATGCCGGGCAAAATTGCACCCGACCTAAACGGCGAGGCAGCACACCCTGAACCTTCGCATAGGTAGCCCCCGTCTCGACAGACCCGCTGCGAGGGGCATAGCCTCTGCTCCATCGAAAGCGTTTTAACAGTACCATGAGGTGACGAGATGACTGCACCATGGAACCTCGGGCGCGTCGCCTTCCAGATCGACCGTTCGCATTCGACACCGATTACCGCGCAGATTGCGGCGACGCTGCGCGCGGCCATTATCGAGGGACGCCTTCGACCCGGGACGCGGTTGCCATCCTGGCTCGACATGGCGTCCCAGCTTGGCGTTGCGCGCGGGACGGTGAAGGCCGCCTATGAAGCGCTCGCCGACGAGCTTCTGGTCTTTTCGGCGGGCGCCGCCGGAACCCGTGTTGCCGAACGGACTGCGCCCAGGCCGGTCGCTGCGAAGCAGATCGACATTCCACGGCCGTTGCAAAATCTCGAGCGCGGCTTTTCGCTTCGCCCGCTGCCGTTTCAGATGGGGGTTCCGTCGCAGGACGCCTTTCCCTCGAAGCTGTGGGCGCGCCTGCGCACCCGCGCGGTCCGCGCCAACGCGACGACGCCGGTCGGCCCGCCCGATCCGCGCGGCGAACCCGCGCTTCGCGCGCAGATCGCAGCCCAGCTCGCAATCACCCGCGGCATCTGCTGCCACCCCGACCAGATCATCCTGACCACGGGATACAAGAACGGCCTGTGCCTGACCTTGATGGCGCTGGGGGCGCAGGGACGCACCGCCTGGGTCGAGGACCCCTGCTATCCCGTGACCCGCATGGCGCTGGAAATCGCGGGGATCAAATCGATCCCGGTCCCCGTCGACAGCAAGGGCATTCGGGTCGACATGGGCGTCCGCGCCGCACCCGACGCCGCACTCGCGGTCGTCACGCCCGGTCAACAGGCACCAACGGGTGTCACCCTGTCGCCCGAACGCCGCGCCGCATTGCTCGCCTGGGCCGAGCGCGAAGACGCGTGGATCATCGAAGACGATTATCTCAGCGAATTGCAGCTTGGCGGACGCGCCGCGCCGGCGATGGCCGCGGAGGATCGAGCGGGCCGGGTGATTCATATCGGGACCTTCAGCAAGACGATCAGCCCCGCGCTCGGCCTCGGCTTCGTCGTCGCCCCGCTCGCGCTCGCCGGGCGGTTCGGCGAAGTGGCCGGGTGCCTCAACCCCGCGCCCAATGCGACCACGCAGCTCGCGCTCACCGACTTCCTCGCCGACGGTCATTTCCTTCGCCATCTGCGCCATATGAAGGGCTTGTATCGCGAGCGGCGCGATGCGCTCCATGCCCGGCTCGACGCGGATATCGTTGTCGACGCCTTTGCGGGACTTGCCGTGATCGTACACCTGCCGCGCGGTTACGACGATGTCGCGCTGGCAAAGCGCGCACCCGAAGCGGGTATCGCACCGGCACCCTTGTCGATCTGGTACGCAAACCCCGCCGAGGGGCAGCCCGGACTGGTTCTGTGCGTCACCAACCTGCGCCAGCAGGTGCTGGACAAGGCATGCGACGCGCTGGCCACACTGATCGACGAGGGCGCCGCGGCACCCATTTCGGCGCAGGCGGCCTGACGGGAGGAACAGGATGAAATTATTGCATGTCGACGCGAGCCCAAAGGGGACGAACTCCGGCTCGCGCGCTCTGTCGCGTTTTTTCGTCGACCGGCTGCGCGCGCATTTACCCTCTCTATCGGTCGACTATCTGGATCTCGCGGTCGACATCCCGCCGACGATCACCGAACTGTTCGCGCGCGCAACCTACACGCCCGCCGATCAACGGACCGGCGAAATGCAGGAGGCGCTTATGGTGTCCGACGCGCTGTGCGAGCGCCTGCTTGACGCCGATGCCCTGCTCTTCGCGATGCCGATGCACAATTGGACGATGCCCGCCAGTTTCAAGGCGTTCGTCGATACGATCGTTCGCGGCGGCGTCACCTATGTTCCAACCGACGACGGGCGGTTCGTCGGGACGCTGGGCGGCAGGAAGACCCTGTTCATCACAACGCGCGGCGTCGATCTGCGCCCCGGGACACCCTTTGAAGGCATGGATGCGCTGACCCCGGCGCTCCGCGCCGCCTTTGGTTTCATCGGTGTCGACAATCCCGCATTCGTCGACGCCCAGCCGATGCAGTTTGCCCGGGAATCCGAACGCGCCGACGCGCTGCAGCGCGCGAAAGAAGAGCTGGCCGCGCTTGCCGGTTTTTGGGGGAATATCGAACCTCGCTCCATGCTGGCGGAGGCGGGGTAGCACTCGGTACAATCATATCCGCAGCCCTTGGGTCTGTTGCGCCTCCGCCGCAGGCCTAGGCTGTCCATGTCTCTCTCGAACGAAAGGTGAGTTATCATGGACGCCGAAGTTGTCGACAATCCCGACAAGCGTTGTTTCGAGCTCGATCTGCCCGACGGTTCGACCGCTGCCGCCTTTTACCGCGTCGACGAAGCGGGCCGACTGGTCTTGATCCACACCGAGGTGCCGTCCGAATTCTGGGGCATGGGCATCGCCTCGCAGCTCGCGGACGGTGCGGTTCATCTGATGCGGCAAACGGGACGCAAGGCGGTGCTCCGCTGCCAGTTCATGGTCAATTTTTTCGGCCGGCATCCCGAATATGCCGACGTCGTCGCCGGTTGACCGGACAAGCCATGATCGACGAATATAACCTCGATCGCTTCGTCACCGCGCAAGCCGGAGCTTATGACGACGCCATCGACATCCTGCGCCGCGGCGCGATGTGCACGCCCTATATGGACTTCATCTTCCCGCGCCTCGGGCGCGAGGAGGGAGACAAGAGCGCCTATGCACTGTCGTCACTCGACGAGGCAGTCGCCTATCTGGACTTCCCGCCGCTCGGCAACCGGTATCGCGAGTGCGTCGAGACGCTCTTCCGCCTCGTGCAGACGAGCGCGCGCGCCGTGTTCGGCGAGGCCGACGCCGCGAAGCTTCACGCCTCGCTCACCCTGTTTGCCGAGGCGTCGAACGAAATATTGCTGCGCTCGGTGCTGATGACATGGTTCGACAATATGGTCGACGAGGACACGATCGTCCGCATCAACCGCTATAGCTGACCGCCGTCAGGCGAAGGCGATCCATTCGCGCAGCCAATCCTCGAAACCGGTCGGCGCGATGCGGGGAAGAGGACTGCCGGTCAACGGCTCGCCCTCGAAGCGCGCGCCGAAATAGAGCGCGTCGGGATCGACCGATATCCAGCGCGCATCCTCGTTGGCGGTAAGGATCGCGAGCGCGAGATCGGCAAGGCGGAAACGGTCCGGTCCCGCAATCTCGATGATACCGTTCGCCGGCGGGCCGGTCACGATCCCGACGAGCGCCTCCACCACATCATCCGCCGCAATCGGCTGCATGAAGACCGGCGCCAGCCGCATCCGGTCGCCCTCGCCGCTCGCATCGACGATCTTGTAGACGAACTCGAAGAACGGCGTCGACCGGACGATCGTGAAGGGGATGCCGGCGCCCAGAACGCCCTCCTCCTGACCTCGCTTGGCCTGAAAATAGCCGCCTCTCAACAGGTCGGCACCGACCGCCGACAACGCCACGAAATGCCCGACCGACGCGGCATCGGCGGCGGCCAGCACATTGGCTGTCGACGCTACGAAAAACCGCTGCATATCGGCGGCGGCGCCATAACCCGAATTGGACGCATCGACGACCGCGTCCGCGCCGTCGAGCGCTTCGGCCAGTCCGTCGCCGCTGATCGTGTCGACGCCGGTCGATCGGGCGGCCGCGACGACATCGTGCCCCGCCTCGCGCAAGCGCGCGGCGAGCCGGCGGCCGATCAGGCCGGTTCCTCCGATGACCGTGATTTTCATGAAGCTTCACTCCGCGATGCCATTGTTGTCCGCGATACTAGATCGGCAAGACAAGGGGCGGCAGCACCGAGAAGCGACAATCGCCCTGCACTATGCGGTAGGCTGATCTCCGTCCGGGCCGGTATCGGCCCAGCCGGCCGCGGTCGCCTCGAAACGCGATCCGGTCTCGAGCGTGCGATGCACCGGGCAGCGGTCGGCTACCGCGATCAGTTCGGCATGCTGCGCGTCATCGAGCTCCCCTTCGATCTCCACCTGGCGGCTGAAGATGTCGGGCTTTTCATTGTCTTTTTCCTTGCGATGCGTGACCCCGGTACGGATCCGGTCGACCGCCCAGCCTTTGCGGTCGGCATAGAGGCGCAGCGTCATCGTCGTACAGGCCGCAAGTGCGGCCGAGAGCAGGTTGAAGGGCGTCGGCCCCGAACCGAGACCGCCGGCGCTTTCGGGCTCGTCCGCGATAAAGGCCGCCTTCCCCGCCCGCATCGCGAGCTGGAATTTGCCGAGCCGCGTTTCCTCCGCCTCTGCATCGAACCGGCTGGCTGCGGTCGGCGGCATCGCGGGCAGGTAGCGTCCGGCCCAGGCCGAGATCATATCCGCTGCAAAATCGGCGTCGCGCGCATTGCTCAGCAGATGATCGGCGCCGTCGAGCGAAACGAAGCTCTTCGGATGTTTGGCCGCGAGGTACATGCTGGTGACATTTTCGATCCCGACCACCTGATCGATCGGCGAATGGAGGAGCAGCAGCGGCCGTTTCAGCTTTGCGAGCCGTGCGCCCTGATCCTGCTCGCGCAGGCTGGCGACGAACTCCTTGCGGACGGTGAAGGGCCGGCTGCCGATCGCGACGACGCCGCTTCCTTCGCGCTCGATCGTCTCCAACCCCTTCGGATCGAACTGGTGGAGCGCATGTTCGACATCGAAAGGCGCCGCGATCGTCGCGACGGCGTGGATACCGGGCAGCGATGCCATTGCCGCGATAACGGCCGCTCCGCCAAGGCTGTGCCCCACAAGCAGCATCGGCGGCATCCCGGCATCCGTCATCGCACCGGCCGCAGCGATCAGATCCTGCACATTATGGCTGAAACCCGCTGCGCCGAATTCGCCTTCGCTTGTGCCCAGTCCGGTGAAGTCGAAGCGCAGCACACCGATGCCCGCACCGGCCAGACGGCGCGATATCCGGACAGCCGCCTTGTTATCCTTTCCGCAGGTAAAGCAGTGCGCGAACAGCGCCCATGCCTTGGTCGAACCGACGGGGAGTTCGAGGCGGCCCGAAAGGCGGTCGCCGGCGGCGTTATGGAAGTCGAAGGGACGCGTCGGCATCGATATCTCCGGTCATGGCGGGCATGCTCGGCCAAGCGTAGCATAAAATGCCAAGAGGCAAGAGATGCGTGGCTCCGTGGTCAGGCCAGCCCCTCGGCCTTCAGCGTCGCCTGCACCGGGGGGCGCGCGTTCAATCGCTCGTGGATCGCGGCGATTGCCGGCGGAATTTCGACGCCGAAGCGTTCGGCCCAGCGCGTATTCACGAACAGGTAGAAATCGGCGACGGTCGGCCGGTCGCCAAACAGGTAATCGCCCTTGATCGTGTCACCCAGGTACCGCATCCGCGCCGTGATATAGGCGCTCGCGACGGCTTTCTGTTCGTCGGTGCCGTTGTGCCAATAGGGTTTGAAGCTCTTGTGAAGCTCGGTCGAAATATAGGCAAGCGCCTCGACGAGCCGCGTGCGGCCCAGCGCACCTTCGATTCCGAACTGCGGATAGACACCCGCCAGATAGTCCAGAACCGCGATATTCTCGGTCAAGACCTCGCCATTGTCCAGTTGCAGCGCCGGGACATAGCCCTTGCGCGTCACGCTATTGAAGTCGGCGCCGCTTGCAGTGACTTTCGTCCGGATGTCGACGCTCTCATTCTCGAACGGCGCACCGGCCTCGTGGAGCACGATATGGGCGGCAAGGCTGCAAGCCCAAGGGCAATAATAGAGTTTCATCGATCATCTCCTGACGGGGAGCCCCCGGG
>JALDYH010000223.1:0-6221 GCA_032154175.1 Sphingopyxis sp.
CGGCTGCTCGTCCCGCTCGCATAGTCGCGCGCCTCGACCAGCGCGACCGACAGCCCGCGCATCGCCGCATCGCGCGCGATCCCCGCGCCGGTGATCCCGCCGCCGATCACCGCCAGGTCGAACGTCCGCGATTCCAGCTCGGCAAAGACCTCAGCGCGCCGCCGCGCATCGAGCGCGGTACCCGTCACGCGGCGACGATCCCGTCGAACAGCGCCGCGTCGGCCGACCCCGCGCGATAGAAGACCGGCAGCTCCCCGAACGGCGCCGCGACCGTCACGTCATCGCCGCCCGCAAAGCTCCGCCCCGACCAGACATGCACCCAATCGGCACCCGCCGGCAGGTACGTCGTCCACTCGCTTTTCCCCGCCACGAGCACCGGCGCGACGAGTAGGTCGGGCCCGAGCAGATAGCTCGTCTGGATCGCATAGGTCTCCGCATCCTCCTCGAAATGCAGGAACAAGGGCCGCTGCACCGGCAAACCCGTCTCCGAAGCCTCCTTCGACAGCCGCCGGATATAAGGCGCCAGATGCGCATAGATCCGCGTCATCTTCGCAAAATGCGCGAGCAGTTCGGCATCGTCGTCATATTGCACATTCTGCCGCGGCCGGTTGCCCTCATGCGTGCGGATCATCGACGTGAAGGCCGACATCTCGGCCCAGCGCATCGCGAGTTCGGCGTCGCGCGTCGTCTCGAACAGGCTCGTATAGCCGCCGCAATCGCTGTGATGGTGCGCGTTGCCCAGCATCCCTGCCGACAGCGCGGCGCAAATCACCGTCCCGATCCCGTCATGCCTCGAAAAATCGACCGACTGGTCGCCCGCCCACAGCATCGGGCAATGCCCCTGAACGCCTGTCGCGCCCGATCGCATGAACACCATCATCTCGCCAGTCTGTTCGCGCCCCGCGATGCCCTTGGCGTTCACCTCGCCCCACAGCGCCGGCCAGCGATTATGCGCGGTCATCCCGCTCTCGCCATTCGCGAGGCGCACGTCGACGGGCAGATACTCGCCGAAATCCGCCATCCAGCCCGACAGCCCGAAATCGATCATCTTCTCGCCGATGACCGTATCGGCGAACCATGCCGTGGCTTCGGGATTGGTAAAATCGACATGCCCGCAATCGAACTCGCCGAAGTCGATCACATAGGGCTCGTCCTTGTCCGGATGCATCACCATGAAGCCCTGCGCCGCCGCTTCGGCATAAAGCGGGCCATCCACGGCAAGATAGGGGTTCACATAACCAAGAAACCGAATACCGCGCTCGCGCAGCTCGGCGATCCGCGCCGGCAATTCCGGATAACGCTCGGCGTTCCATTGCCAGTCCCAGAACAGCCGGTTGCCGAAGCTGGTGATGCGCAAGCCCACCCAATCCTCGCACCACAACCCCGACACGGCGACCCCGGCATCCTCATAGGTCTTGAGCCGCGCAAAGCTGTTGTCGCCATCCTTCAGCCCGATGACGGCACCCTTCAGCAGCCATTCGGGCAGCGGCGGCTGACGCCCGAACCGCGCCGACAAAGCCGACACCAGCTCGGCAAAGCGCGGCCGCGCCCACAGCTCGATCTTCGCGGGAATTTCCCAGACCTCGACCTCGTGATAATCCCCGGCGCGGAAATCGAATGCCGCATAAGCGAAACTGTCGACATGCAGCGCATAGCGCCGCGAGCTGACAAAGGTCGGTTGCGGATAATTGGTGTGCGCATAGCTGCCGCCGCCACCCTTGCGGTGCGCCTCGACCTGCTGGAACAGCTCCGACGACGGATCGCGGCCGACGCCGGGTTCGCTCGACCACAAAGGGAAATGCCGTCCGCGCAGGTCGAAGTAAGAGAATTGTTCGCCGCCGCCCCACACATGCTCGCCCGCGTCGGCGGGTACGCGCAGCCATAGCCGGTTGAGCGTCGGGTCGAGCGCCTTCAGCGCGATCGCCGCGTCGTCGCCATCGCCCGACACCGTCACTTCGAGCAACCACCGCGAACCCGCCGCCTCGGCAAATCGCATCACCGGCCCATCGACCTCGACATGCCCCAGCGCGATCCGCTCGACCACCGTCTGTGAAACATCGAAATGCCCGAGCTTCGAATGCACATGCGCCGCGCCGCGCCCGACAAAGAAACAGGGCGCATCGGCGCTGTGCGACAGGATCGTCTGTCCGCCGAGGCGAAGGGCAAAGCCGGTATCGAGCGCCTCGAGCGCCATGCGGAGATCCTTTCGCACTAGTCATACAATCCTCCCTGTCGCGAAGCGATGGGGAGGGGGACCGCGCCCGCAGGGCGTGGTGGAGGGGCCGCCATGTCAGCGCCAAAGCACCTCCGTCAGCGCTGCGCGCCGCCACCTCCCCACCGCTGCGCGACAGGGAGGAAAGGGGAGTCCCCGCCGGGTCGTGGGCGGACGCGGCGGGGCAGGGGTTTGCCTAGAAATTCATCCGCGCCGTCACCCCGAAATAACGCTCGGCATCGCGCGGCGTGATCTGGCGCATGAAGCTGGTCCCGTTCGGGATGCGCTGGATCACGAACTGCTTGTCGGTCAGGTTCTTGACGATGAACGACAGGCTGTATTTGTCGTCGTCGGTGCTCACCTTGATCCCGGCATCCCAGATCGCATAGGCGTTCTGGAAGGCATTGGGGTTCTGGTTGATGTCGAACTGCGTGCGGCTCTGGTAGACGAGCGAGCTGTTCAGATCGACGTTGAACCCGTCGATATTGAGCGGCAGGCGCCAGTCGACCGTCACCGTGCCCTTGTACTTCGGGGCAAAGGGAAGCGGCTTGCCGTTGATCGCATCGGCACAGGTCACCGCGGCGCCCGATGGGCAGATGAACTGGTTGATATGCGCATCAGTGTAGTTGAAGCCGCCCGACAGCGAGAAATCGTCGGTGATCGCGGCGTTGAAATCCATCTCGATACCGCGCGTCGACACCGTACCCGCGTTGGTCAGGCGCGTGACAACCTGCCCCGCGACGAGGTCGAGGAAGTTCGCCTGATAATTGTCGTACTTGGCATAGAAGCCCGCGATGTTCAGCGTCAGGCGGCGGTCGAACAGCCGCGTCTTCAGGCCGACTTCATAGGCGTCCGACTTTTCGGGATCGATCCGGCCGGTGTCGCGCGCCTGCATGTTGAAGAAGACGTTGAGCGCCGGCCCCTTATAGCCGCGGGTATAGGTGGTGTAGGCGACGATGTCGTCGGTCAGGTCATATTGCAGGCCCGCATTGCCCGACCAGCCATTGTCCTTGATCGATCCCGCCGAGGCGAAGGCCGGGTTCACCCCCGAAAACGCCGTCGTCTGCGTCGAAATGCGCGCGAAGTCATAGCTGACCTTGTCTTCGGTATAGCGCAGCCCCAGAATGCCGCGGAACGCATCGGTGAAATTGAGCGTACCCTGACCGAAGGCCGAATAGCTCGTCAGCTTGGTCGTGAAATCGGCATTGCCCTCGTTCGTCGTATAGGTCGACGACCCGGTCGCGCACGGCGTCAATCCGCCGACCGTCGGCAGCGTCGACGCGGTGCAGGCGGTCACCGTGCGGTTGAAGAAATCGACTTCCTTCGTGTGGTAATAATAAAGGCCCGCAACATATTCGAAAAATTGCGGATTGGCGGACGCGATGCGCAGTTCCTGTGTGAACTGGTCGAACTTCAGGTCGCCGCGGTCGTGCGATCGCACGTCGCCCGCTGCGGTCCCGGTGTTGACGTAACGCGGCGCGTCCGAGCGGAAATCGCCGTCGCGGACCTGGAAATTATACCAGTGGCGGTACGCGGTGATCGAGGTCAGCGTGACCCCGCCAAGGTCGAGGTCGATCTGTCCCGACACGCCGCTGTTCTTGTCCTTGGTATAGGGATCGAGGTCGTTGTCGATGTCCTTGTTCTTGCCGTCGAGCGTTAGCGGCGCAAGGCTGGGCACGAACACCGCATCGTTGAACGCCGACGGGAAAACGGTGCCGATGCTGTCGGCATAGCCATTGTCGCTGTTCTTCGAATAATCCGCAATCAGCGTGAACTTGAGGTTGTCGGTCGGCTCGGCGATCAATTTGCCGCGCACGCCCCAATGCTCGTATCCGTTGACCTTGTGGTTGTTGAACAGGTTGCGCGCGTTGCCGTCATATTGCGACCAGAAACCCGTGAGCGAGCCGCGAATGCCTTCGGCCAGCGGGCCGCCGACACTGCCGCGAATGCGATATTCATTGCCCTCGTACCAGGCGGCGTCGATGTATCCGCCCAGCTCGTTACCGGGCTCGCGCGACACGATGTTGATCACACCCGCGCTGGCATTCTTGCCGAACAGGCTGCCCTGCGGGCCGCGCAGCACTTCGATGCGCTCGACGTCGAGGAAGTCCGACGTCTGCTGGCCGGTGCGCGCATAGACGACGCCGTCGATCACCGTCGAAACCGAGGGCTCGACCCCTGATGAGAAGCTGATCGTGCCGACGCCACGGATCGACAGCGCCGAATCCTTGTTCGTGTTGCCCTTGCGGAAGGTCAGCGTCGGGACGCGCTGGAACAATTGCTCGGCCGAATTGACGTTCGACCGTTCGAGCTGCGCGCCCGACACGACCGAGATTGCGACCGGAACGTCCTGCAGATTCTGCTCGCGCTTCTGCGCGGTGACGATGATGTCGGTCGATACGAAGGGCGCGTCGGCCTCGGCGGCGGTCTCCTGTGCCATGGCGGGTGCGGTGAGTGCCGCGGCACCCAGCGCCGACGACAGGAACAGACTCATCTTGAACGTCGAAAACTTCATTTCATCCTCCCCAAGGGGCCACAGCGGATCTGCGTCCGCTCGTGCGACGAGTAGGAAGCTCGGCCCGCCCCCTAATATCTACTTATTCGATTGACAATATGGTCAATCGGCCAGCTTAGGGATGGCTGCGAATATCATTGCAGTCCAATCGAGAAATGTCGGCCTGTTATGTCCAAATGCTATGACTTGGAGAAAGTCCGCAAGCGACCGGAAGATACCGATAGGAAATGTGAACCCCGGCGAAAGCCGGGGCCCGGAATTCCAGCGTGACCTGGCGTGTGACCGCACTGGGCCCCGCGTTCGCCGGGGTTCACGAAGGGAAGCTCTCCATCCCAAAACCGACTACTGCGATCAGAGGCCACCGCCTACCGCGACGCCACCACCCGCTTCACATGCGCGAGACACGCCGCCGTCTCGCGCTGCACATCGGCATTTAGCCACGCCACGATCTCGGGCGTAGGCCCGATATCGGGTTCCAGCAGCGCGAAATCGAGATACACCGGCGGCGAAATCGGACGCACCGCGACGCCCAGCCGATGGAAGCGCGGCGCACTGAACGGCTCGGCGATCGTCACGCCCAACCCGGCTTCGACGAACGCGTATAATATCTGCGAATGCTGCGTCTCCAGCCGCCGCGACACGCTGATGCCGGACTCTTCCAGCGCAGTGTCGATCCCGGTCCACAGCGCATCGGCCTCGTGCATCGGCCCGACGAACTCCTCGCCCGCCAGATCGGCAATTTCCAGCCGCGTGCGCGCCGCCAGCGGGTGGTTGGCTGGCAGGATGCAGACATATTCGGCGCGCGCGAGCGGGGTCGAGCGGATGCCTTCACGTCCCTGCATATCGACCCCGATGCCAAGGTCGGCCTGCCCCAGAAACACGCGCTCCTCGATCGCGCGCTGTCCGAGTGATTCCACGATGATCTTGATGTCGGGATAGAGGATGCGAAAGCGCGCGATCACCGCGGGCAATATCGCCATCGCGATCGCTGCCAGCGCCGCGATCCGCACCGTGCCGACCGGATGCGCGCGAATGCGCCGCGCTGCCTGGTCGAGCAGGTCGAGCCCCGCATAGCTCCGCCGCACCGCCTCATACAGCGCCTGCGCCTGCGCGGTCGGATGCACGCGCGCGCCGCGCCGGTCGAACAGCCGGAATCCGACCGCGCGCTCCATATCGGCGATCAGCCGGCTCACCGACGGCTGGCTGATGTTGAGCATCGTCGCGGCGGCCGTAATGCCCCCGCTCATCATCACGGCGCGAAACGCCTCGACCTGCCTCATCCGCATAAGTCATAGTATAGACGTATGGGTGCTGGATGCAATTCGATTGGATGCGATGGATAAATCGGGCGTATCAGATCGTCATTGGATAAATCCGGGAGAGACGAAATGGATTATGCGGCGCAGCGCGAACAATTCGCGACCGAAGGCTATGCGGTCTTCGAACGCATCCTCGAAGGCCCGCTGCTCGACCTGCTGCGCGAGGAATGCGGCC
>JALDYH010000224.1:0-6176 GCA_032154175.1 Sphingopyxis sp.
CGATGCTCGATTGGGAACGGCAGGCGCTCGCCGAAAGCTGGCGCGAGGAAAGCCACGAAGCCGAACTGGCGGCGGCGGGCGCGATTACCGCCGATTACCGGACTGCTTGAGCTAACCTCGTCATTGCGAGCGGAGCGAAGCAATGACGGGATTCAATCGGCGAGGGCTTCTCTCACCACTGCGATTCCCGCATCGCGCTGCGCCTTGAGTTCGGCCTTCAGCTTTGCCGGGTCGCGCGCAAAGACGAAGCCGAAACTCACCCCGCCCTCCTTGCCGACCGTCGCATGATGGAGCTTGTGCGCCTGCACCAGCCGCTTTGCATAGCCGCGCCGCGGTACCCAGCGGAAATAACGCTGGTGGACGAGGCCGTCGTGCACGAGCGTGTAAATGATGCCGTAGAAGAGGATGCCGAGCCCGACCCACGTCCCTGGCTCCCACGCCGACGCGCCCATGATCATCGGGCTGCCAAGGACGAACATTGAAATGCTCATCGCCGCGCCGAAGATCGCGAACAGGTCGTTCCTTTCGAGCATCTTGTCGTGCGGCTCATGATGATCGCGGTGCCAGGCCCAGCCGAAGCCGTGCATGATATATTTGTGGCTCGCCCACGCGACCAGTTCCATCGCCACGACGGTGGCGAGAAGGAGGACGAGGATGACGGGCGTCGACATGGACTCATTATACGCGATCAGGCGCGACCGAAAATTGCGTTTTTGATCGCCACTCGCTTGCATTGTTATCCGACTGGCGTAAGTGAACCCGCATGACTCGGCCCCGCACCCTTTATGAGAAAATCTGGGACGCGCATGTCGTCGAACAGCGCCCCGATGGTACCTGCCTGATCTTCATCGACCGTCATCTCGTCCATGAAGTCACCAGCCCGCAGGCGTTCGCGGGGCTTCGCGCGAGCGGCCGCACGGTACGCCGCCCCGACCTGACGCTCGCGGTTCCCGATCATAATGTGCCGACGACCGCGCGGCTCGACGCAGCCGGCAACAAATTGCCGATCGCCGACCCCGAAAGCGCGGCGCAATTGGCGGCGCTCGAAAAGAACGCGCCCGAGTTCGGCATCCGCTATATCGACGCGACGGCGCCCGAGCAGGGCATCGTCCATGTCGTCGGCCCCGAGCAGGGCTTTTCACTGCCCGGCACGACGATCGTCTGCGGCGACAGCCACACCGCGTGCCACGGCGGCATCGGCGCGCTCGCCTTCGGCATCGGGACAAGCGAGGTCGAGCATGTGCTCGCGACGCAGACGCTGTTGCTCCAGCCGTCGAAGACGATGGAAGTGCGCGTCGAGGGCGAGGTCGGCCCCGGCGTTTCGGCAAAGGACATCATCCTCCACATCACCGGCGTCATCGGTGCCGCCCGCACCGGCCATGTCATCGAATATACGGGCAGCGCGATCCGCGCGCTGAGCATCGAGGGCCGTCTGACAGTCAGCAACATGGCGATCGAGGGCGGCGCGCGCGCGGGGCTGATCGCGCCCGACGAGGTGACGTTCGCGTACATCAAGGGCCGCCCCTATTCGCCGAAAGGCGCCGACTGGGACGCCGCGGTCGCTTACTGGGCCAGCCTCGCGACCGATCCGGGCGCTACCTACGACAAGACCGTCGTCATCGATGCCGCCGATATCGCGCCGAGCGTCACCTGGGGCACCAGCCCCGAGGATGTCGTGCCGATCACCGGCCTCGTCCCCGATCCGACCAGCTTCGCCGACCCGTCGAAGCAGGCCGCCGCCGCGAAATCGCTCGCCTATATGGGGCTTGAGCCCGGCATGCGGATGCAGGACGTGCCGGTCGAGAATATCTTCATCGGCAGCTGCACCAACAGCCGCATCGAGGATCTGCGCGCCGCCGCAGCGGTGATCAAGGGCCGCCACAAGGCCGACAATGTCCGCTGGGCAATCGTCGTCCCCGGCTCGGGCCTCGTGAAGGCGCAGGCCGAGGCCGAAGGGCTCGACCGCATCTTCACCGACGCCGGCCTCGAATGGCGCGAACCCGGCTGCTCCGCCTGCCTCGCGATGAACCCCGACAAGGTGCCCGCGGGCGAACGCTGCGCCTCGACGAGCAATCGCAATTTCGTCGGGCGCCAAGGGCCGGGCGCGCGAACGCATCTCGTCAGCCCCGCGATGGCGGCGGCGGCGGCGGTGACCGGCAAGCTCACCGATGTACGGGAGCTGATGGCATGACCCCGCTCGACAAGGTCGAAGGCCGCGCGATTCCGTTCGGACTCAAAAATGTCGACACCGACGTCATCATTCCCGCGCACTGGCTGAAGACGACGACGCGAGAAGGCATGGGGCGCGGTGCGTTCGAAAGCCTGCGCGCCGATCCCGACAATCTGTTCGACAGCACCGATTTCAAAGGCGCGCCGATTCTGATCGCGGGCGATAATTTCGGCTGCGGCTCGAGCCGCGAACATGCCGCATGGGCGCTCGGCGACCTCGGCATCCGCGTCGTCATCGCGCCCTCTTACTCGGACATTTTCTCGGGCAATGCGGTGAAGAACGGCATCTTGCCCGTCGTCCTGCCGCAGGCGGCGATCGACCGGCTCATGGAGGTCGCGGCGACCGATCCGGTGTTCGTCGACCTCGAGCATCAGACGGTGACGACGCAGTTTCAGGACCGCTTCAGCTTCGAGATCGACCCGTTCCGCAAGATGTGCCTGCTCGAAGGACTCGACGAGATTTCGCTGACCGAAAAGAGCGACGCGGCGATCGGCGCCTATGAACGGCAGCTCGATGCCGATCGGCCGTGGATGCGCCCGGCGGCATAAGGCCCAATGAACACATAAGAGGAGAAGATGATGAAGGCTCTCTTGTCGACCGCAACCGGCGGTCCCGAAACGCTCACTCTGGGCGAACTGCCACGCCCGACCGCGAGCAAGGGCCAGATCGTGATCGATGTGAAGGCCTGCGCAGTCAACTTCCCCGACGTACTGATCATCGAGGATAAATATCAGTTCCGCCCCGAACGCCCCTTCGCCCCCGGCGGCGAGGTTGCGGGGCTGGTCGCCGAAGTCGGCGAAGGTGTCACGGAGTTCAAGGTCGGCGACCGCGTAATCGCAGGCTGCGGCAACGGCGGAATGTCCGAGGCCGTCGCGGTTGGTGTCCATAACGTCTATCATCTGCCCGAAGCGCATGGCTTCGCCGAGGGCGCGTCGCTGCTGATGACCTATGGCACCAGCATTCACGCGCTCGTCGACCGCGGACATATTGCGGAGGGCGACACCTTGCTCGTCCTCGGCGCCTCGGGCGGCGTCGGCATCGCCGCGGTCGAGCTGGGCAAGGCGTTCGGCGCGCGCGTCGTCGCCGGCGTGTCGAGCGAGGAAAAGGCCGGAATCGCTCAGGCCGCGGGCGCCGACGAGGTCGTCGTCTATGGCCGCCAGCCGTTCGACAAGGACCAGTCGAAGGAGCTGGCGAACAAGTTCAAGGAAGCCGTCGGGCCCAATGGCGCCAACGTCATCTATGACGCGGTCGGTGGCGATTATGCCGAGCCCGCGCTGCGTTCGATCGCATGGGAAGGCCGCTACCTCGTCGTTGGCTTTCCCGCGGGCATTCCGCGCCTGCCGCTCAACCTCACCCTGCTCAAGAGCTGCGATGTCGCGGGCGTGTTCTGGGGCGCTTTTGTGGCGCGCGAACCCGCACGCAACCGTGCCAATATCGCGCGGCTGTTCCAGTTGTGGGAACAGGGCAAGATCAAGCCGCGGGTGACCGAGAGCTTTGCCCTCGCCGAGGGCGGCAAGGCGATCGCCAAGCTCGGCGACCGGACGGCGGTCGGCAAACTGGTCATCACGATCTGAAATATCGGCCCGACCCGGCGCTGACCGAGGCGCTGTGTGACCTCGCGGCGTCGGGACGAATCGGGGTGCGGGTCACGCCCGGCGCGCGTCACGACGAGATCCGGGTCGAGGGCGAAACCGTGCATGTTCGCGTTACCTCGCCGCCCGCCGACGGCGCCGCGAACGACGCTGTGCTGCGCCTGCTCGCCGCCGCACTCCGCCGCCCGCCGCGAGACCTGACGCTGCTCCGCGGAGCTTCCGCCCGGATCAAATTGATCGGCATCGCGCGCGATTGATGGCGCCAGGTTAACCAATTGGCAGGGCGTGCGCGCTATATCCCGAAACAGGACTAGCTGGGCCAAGGTGGATCAATGGCAACGCGCCGATCGACAAACAATGAAAGTAACGCGAGTATCGCGAATATTTCGCGTACCCGCCGCGCACAGCTCGTCGCCGAGTTCGAAGGCGAACTGGGCATCGATCACAAGGCCCGCGCCGAGGCGACCGAGGCCGAGCGCCGCTGGATAGCCCGTAAAACCTTCATCGTCTGGACGATCGCGATGATGTTCTTCGCCATCGCGTGTCAGAAGCTGTGGGCCATGGGCAATGATGTCGACGTGCCCTTTTCCGACATCAACCCCGTTCGCAGCCTGTTCGGCGAATAATGCCGGCAGTCAGGTAACGGGCCGCGATCGCTCACGGCTCCGCCTGGGCACGTAAAGCCGATCAGTAAACGCGCGCTTTCGGCTTGATATATTCGACGTCGTCCGAGAGCGTATATTCGTGGACCGGACGGTAATCGAGGCGAACGCCGCCGCCCTTGCCGCCCCAGCCGTCGAACCAGCTGATCGTGTGCTTCATCCAGTTCGCGTCGTCGCGATTGGGGAAATCCTCGTGCGCGTGGGCGCCGCGGCTTTCCTTGCGATTGAACGCCGAATGCATCGTCACCGTCGCCTGGGAAATCAGGTTGTCGAGCTCGAGCGTTTCGATGAGGTCGGTATTCCAGATCAGGCTGCGGTCGGTAACGTGAACATCGTTCATGCGCTGATAGGTCTTCGTGAGCTTTTCCTTGCCCTCGGCCATCAGCTCGTCGGTGCGGAATACAGCTGCATGCTGCGACATCGCGCGCTGCATCTCGAGGCGGATTTCCGCCGTCGGCGAGCCGCCGCTGGCGTTGCGGAAATGATCGAGGCGGCCGAGCGCGAGGTCGGCGCTGTCCTTCGGCAGCGCAGGCTGTGCGGCGCCCGGCTTCAGGATTTCCTTGAGGCGGTGGCCCGTCGCGCGGCCGAAAACGACGAGGTCGATCAGGCTGTTCGAGCCGAGACGGTTCGCGCCATGGACCGAGACGCACGCCGCCTCGCCGACCGCAAACAGGCCGGGGACCACGGTGTCGGGACCGTCCTTGCCGAGCGTCACGACTTCGCCATGATAGTTACAGGGAATGCCGCCCATATTGTAATGGACCGTCGGCACGACGGGCAACGGCTGGCGCGTCAGGTCGACGCCCGCGAAAACCTTGCCGCTTTCGGTGATGCCCGGAAGCCGTTCGTGCAGCACCGCGGGATCGATATGATCGAGGTGCAGGAAGATATGGTCCTTGTGCGGGCCGACGCCGCGGCCTTCGCGGATTTCGAGCGCCATCGAGCGCGACACGACGTCGCGCGACGCCAGATCCTTCGCCGAGGGGGCATAGCGTTCCATGAACCGCTCGCCTTCGGAGTTGGTGAGGTAACCGCCTTCGCCGCGCGCACCCTCGGTGATCAGCACGCCGGCACCGTAAATGCCGGTCGGGTGGAACTGGACGAATTCCATGTCCTGCAGCGGCAGCCCGGCGCGCAGCACCATGCCGCCGCCGTCACCGGTGCAGGTGTGCGCCGAGGTTGCAGTGAAATAACTGCGGCCATAGCCGCCCGTCGCGAGCACGACGGCCTGCGAGCGGAAGCGATGGATGCTGCCATCCTCAAGGCACATGGCAATCACGCCGCGGCAGGCCCCGTCTTCCATGATCAGGTCGAGCGCGAAATATTCGACGAAGAAGTCCGCGTCATACTTCAGGCTCTGCTGATACAGCGCGTGGAGCATCGCGTGGCCGGTGCGGTCGGCCGCCGCGGCGGTGCGCTGCACCGGCGGGCCCTCGCCCATATTCTGCATATGACCGCCGAACGGGCGCTGATAGATGGTGCCGTCCTGGTTGCGGCTGAACGGCACGCCGGCATGCTCGAGTTCGTAGACCGCGTTCGGCGCCTCGCGCACCATATATTCGATCGCGTCCTGGTCGCCGAGCCAGTCCGAGCCCTTGACGGTATCGTACATATGCCACTGCCAATGATCAGGCGAATTGTTGCCGAGGCTGGCGGCGATGCCGCCCTGCGCCGCGACGGTGTGGCTGCGCG
>JALDYH010000035.1:0-31505 GCA_032154175.1 Sphingopyxis sp.
GGCCTTTTGGTAATCTTGCCTGTTTGCCGCCTCCCATAAATACCGGACCGGCACTGGCCGAATGCTGGGAATCCGTGCGGCGACAATTGATCATGACACCGAAAGGAAAGAAAATAGCGGCTTGCGGCGACTGTCGCATACTCCTAACGAGATCGAGCCTGGATTTTCGGGGCTGAGGGACACGGGTTCGAGTCCTGCAGCCTGCCAGGTCGCAATCAAGAGGCCACGTCCTCGCCCGCTCGCCATGCGGGCTTTCAAGTCCGGGACGGCCCGGCAGCCTTTGAAGGAGGCTGTCATGGCCTGGATCTATCTCACCGTCGCCGGTGTTCTCGAAATTATATGGGCCTTTTCGATGAAGCAGTCGGATGGCTTCTCGAAACTCGGTCCGTCGCTTGTGACGCTCGTCGCGATGATCGCGAGTTTTGCCTTGCTTTCGCTGTCGATGAAATCGCTGCCGCTCGGCACCGCCTATACGATCTGGACCGGGATCGGCGCGGTCGGGGCATTTCTGGTCGGCATCTTCGTCCTCGGCGAACAGGCGAACGCGATGCGGATCGGTGCGGCGATCCTGATCGTCAGCGGTCTCTTGCTCATGAAGCTGTCTTCGCCCGCCTGACCGGCCGCGCGCCGCAACGAGCGAGGCCACGTCCTCCCCGCGCATCCGGCCCTGTTTACGGGGGCGGTGTGCCGGCATCAGGTCCGGGACGGCCCGGCGACTTCTGTGGAGGCCGCTATGCCGCCGAAATCCGTCGAATCCATATCGCAGGCGACTGTCGCATCGTCATCCGTCCCGCTGCTCGAATATCTGCCCATCCTGATCTTCATGGGGGTCGCGCTGGCCTTGTCGATCCTGTTCGTCTTCCTGCCGATTGCGGTGTCGCGTTTCACCGGGACAAGTGCGCCCGACAGCGAGAAGCTTTCCGAATATGAATGCGGCTTTCCGGCTTTCGAGGCGCCGCGCAAACCGTTCGATGTCCGCTTCTACCTCGTCGCGATCCTGTTCGTCATTTTCGATCTCGAGGCCGCCTTCCTTTTTCCTTGGGCGGTGGTCGTCGTCGACCTTGGCTGGGAAGCGTGGGGTGCCATGATGGTCTTTCTGGCCATCCTGACGATCGGGTTCGTCTACGAATGGAAAAAGGGTGCGCTCGACTGGGATTAGCGTGGCTCGCTACGGCGAGTGCCGGAGCCGCGGCTGACGCCCATTCCCTCGTTCAGATCAGGATATGGCAAACGCCGGGTTGCGGACGAACGAGGCCGCGCGTGAGCCGTGCAAGCGTATCTTCGTCGATGCCGGAGGCATCGGCGAGTTCGATGCGGTATCGGCCATGGAGCGCGCGCACCGAACGAACATTGGCATCCCCGCCGAGCGCGCCGACAATATCTCCGGGGAGCGCCGGGGCATCGGTGCTGCCGGCGACCACCGGGGTGCGCGTCGCAACCGCCGCCGCGCCGCTCCACGCCAGGGCGCCGCGGATTTCTTCGGCGACGAGGTCGGCGATTGGCCCGAGCACGACCTGTGCCGCCTTTTCGGAGGGGCGAATGATACCGCGCGCGCCGAGTGCGGAGAGCGCCGCATCGTCGATAGCTTTCTGGTCGGCGACGATCAGCCGCAGGCGCGTGGTGCAGGCATCGACGCTGACGAGGTTGGCGGCACCGCCGAGCGCGGCGACAAAGGCATCGCCACGCGTACCGCTCGCCGACGGGGTCGCGGCTTCGGCGATCGCGCCCTTCTCGCGTCCGGGCGTCGTCAGGTCGAAACGGCGGATAAAGAAACGGAATAGCCCGTAATAGAGCGCCGCATAGATTGCGCCGATCGGCAATAGCATCCATGGCCGCGTCGCGAGGCTGAAGTTCAGGACATAGTCGAACAGCCCCGCCGAAAAGCCGAAACCCAGCTTTACGTCGAGCGCGTTCATCAACGCCATCGATGCACCCGTCAGCAACGCGTGGATCGCGTAGAGCAGGGGCGCGACGAACATGAAGGTGAACTCGATCGGCTCGGTCACCCCGGTGAGGAAGCTCGTGAAGGCAAGGCTGAAGAGCATGCCGCCGACGGCTTTGCGCCGTTCCGGTCGCGCCTCGTGATACATGGCGAGGCACGCGGCGGGCAGGCCGAACATCATCACCGGGAAAAACCCGCTCATGAATGCCCCCGCATCGGGGTCGCCCGCGAAGAAGCGGCGCAGGTCGCCCGTCGCGCCCTCGAAGTCGCCGACGACGAACCAGGCGGCATTGTTGATGATGTGATGGAGCCCGGTGACGATGAGTAACCGGTTGAGTGCGCCATAGACAAAGAGCCCTGCGCCGCCGCTCTCGACCACGGTGCGGCTCGCAGTGTCGATCGCACCGCTGATATGCGCATAGCCATATCCGATTACCGCCGCGAGCAGCAACCCCGCGACACCGCTGGCGATCGGCACGAAACGCCGGCCGCCGAAGAAGGCGAGATATTCGGGCAGCGCGATGGTGGCGAAGCGGTTGTAGAAATTGCCCGCGATCAGCCCCGACAAAATGCCTATCGGGACTTCGAGCTTGTCGATCTGGGTCAGCGCCCAGTTCTTGGCCGCGAGCGCCGCCGCCGCGTCGGGCAGTCCGGCGCTCACGTCGGGCGGTGCGACCATGAAGGTTTGCGCGCCGGTGGTGGTGACGAGATAACAGACGACCCCGGCGAGCGCAGCGGCGCCATTGCCGTCGCGGGCAAAACCGACCGCGACGCCGATCGCGAACAATATGCCAAGATTGTCGAAGATGGCGGCCCCGGCCGCCGAGATGAAGCCGATGTCGAGCAGGTCGGGCTGGCCGATGCGCAGGAGCAGGCCCGCGATCGGCAGTACCGCGATCGGCAGCATCAGCGCGCGGCCGAGCGGCTGGAGCGCTTCGAGCATCTTTCTCATCGACGTGTCTCCTCGAATGCGCGGGCCAGCGCGCGAACCTCGGCCGGAGATTTGCATTGCAGCGCAAGTTCGGCGTGCGCGCGCGCCTCGACCAGGGTCAGCGTGCGTACGACCTGCTTCGCCTCGGCGACGAAACCGGGCACGGCCGACAGCTCGGTGACGCCGAGGCCGATCAGGATCGGCAGCGCGGCGGGATCGGAGGCGAGGCCTCCGCACACACCGACCCAGCGCCCGCGCGTGGCGGCGAGGCGGCAGGTTTCGCCGATCATGCGGAGGACGGCGGGGTGCATCGCATCGACCCCGGCAGCGACCGCGGGATTGCCGCGGTCCATCGCGAGGACATATTGGGTGAGGTCGTTGGTGCCGACCGACAGGAAATCGGCCTCGGCCGCGAGCAAATCGGCGGTGGCCGCCGCCGCCGGGGTTTCGACCATCACCCCGACTTCGACCGGTTCGCCGATCCCCATTTCGGCGCGCAGCCGGTCGACGAGCGCACGCACTTGCCGCAGTTCGTCGATGCTGGCGACCATCGGGATCATGATCTTGCACTGGCCGATCGGCTGGACACGCAGGATTGCGCGAAGCTGCGTTTCGAGCAGCGCGGGGTGCGCAAGCGCCACACGGATACCGCGCTGGCCGAGTGCAGGATTCTCCTCGGAATCGATCGGGATGTAAGCGGCGGGCTTGTCGCCGCCGATGTCGAGCAGCCGGATGATGACGGGCCTGCCCGAGAGCGCATCTGCGATGTCCTGATAGGCGGCATGCTGCTCATCCTCGGACGGGGCCGTGTCACGATCCAGGAACAGGAATTCGCTGCGAACGAGGCCGGATCCTTCGGCGCCCTGTGCCGCGGCGAGCGCCGCGTCGCCGGCGCTGCCGACGTTGGCGAAGATTTCGATGCGCGTGCCGTCGGCGCTATGGCACGCGTCCTTCGCCGCCGACTGCGCTGCCGCCCGCCGTGCTTCGCGCTTCGCAAGCCGCGCGGCGAACGCGTCGGTGTCGGCGGCCGGGGGGGCGACGGTGAGGTGGCCCATTTCAGCATCGAGCAACAGCGGCGTACCGTCCGAAATCGCGTCGAGCGCGTCGCCCATCGCAACGAGCGCCGGCAAGCCCATGCCCGCGCACAGGATGGCGACATGCGATGTCGGGCCGCCGCGGGCAAGGCAGATGCCGGCGGGTTGCGCGCCCGCAAGCGCGACGAGCTGCGAGGGCAACAGGTCATCGGTGACCACGATCGCGCCGGCGGAAACCGCTTCGGCATCGGCCGGGGTGCCCGTCAGCGTCGACAGCAGCTGGCGTTCGATATCGATCAGATCGTCGGTGCGTTCGATCAGATGCGCGTTGCCCGTCGCGCGGATGGCATCGATCTGGTCGTGAATCGCGCCGCGCCACGCAAAGCCCGCGCTGCTCCCTTCCGAAATGCGCTTTTCCGCGCCTGCGAGCAGTTCGGGATCGTCGATCAGCGCGAGGTGCGCCTGCATGACGGCGGCGATACTGC
Source organism: Sphingopyxis sp. (assembly GCA_032154175.1). Lineage (GTDB taxonomy): Bacteria > Pseudomonadota > Alphaproteobacteria > Sphingomonadales > Sphingomonadaceae > Sphingopyxis. The sequence goes on from JALDYH010000035.1 coordinate 4,393, forward strand.
CGTCCGCGCTATCGGCACGCGCCGCGATCCGGCCGCGAACGGCATCCCGCGCAGCGCGCAGCGCGGTGCGTTCTTCAACCGCGCCGGCTCCTTCGCGCGCGACCGCGATTTCGACCCGCCGCAGCCGCGCCGCCGGACCCATCGCGAGGCCGGGGGAGGCGATCACGCCGCCGATCTGCCCCGCGCGCAGCGCTTGCGCCTCGATTGCCCCGGCCGATTTCGCCGCGGGCGCGCCTTCGCCCATATCGGTCGCCAGCAGCGCGACGATCGCTGCGAGCGCGGCCTCGGCATCGCCGCCGCGCGCCTGCACGACCACCTCGTCGCCAAAGCCGGTACCGAGCGCGAGCAGCGCCACGGTGCTTCGTGCATCGCCGCGCCTTTCGCCGTGTTGCAAAACGACCTCGGCTTCGAATCCGCGCGCGGTTTCGCCGATGCGCGCCGCCGGACGCGCGTGGATGCCGTGCGGCAACGACAGCGTCACCGCCTGTTCGATCACCGTGCCGTCGTCGGAGCGGCGGCGCGCCTCCGCCCGCACCGGCACGACGGTCATCAGCGCCTCGCACGCGCCGACCGCGCAGTCGGTCGTGCGGCGGCTGATCGTGAAGGCTTCGGCGTTGGTGACGATCACCGGCGTGATCAGGCTGGTCGCAGCGAGCGCCACCGCGTCGAGGTCGAAGCGGATCAGCGGGTCGCCGCGCGCAACCGTCTGCCCGATCGCGACGAGCGGGGTGAAGCCTTCACCCTTCAGCATCACGGTGTCGAGGCCGATGTGGATCAGCACCTCGGCACCCTCGGCGCTGCGCAGCGAGACGGCATGACCCGCGTCGTGGAGCGTCACCACCTCGCCGTCGAACGGCGCGACAACGGTATCGCCGAGCGGCTGGATCGCGACGCCGTCACCCATCATCCGCTGGGCGAACACCGGATCGGGAACGCTGTCCAGCGTCGTCGCCCACCCTCTGAGCGGAGAGGTGATGATCAGGCTCATCGGCATATTCCCCAAAACTTCCGCCGCTTTTATCATGCGGCTTGTGTGTCATTGTGCGGCTTGGACAAGGCCCGTTGCGGATTTTGAAGCAATCTGCCCGCCGATCCACGTCGCGCGCGGCGCGAGCGCGGGGTCGAGCCATACCCAGTCGGCCCGCTGGCCCGGGGCTATCGCGCCGATACGGTCCTGCAGCGACAGGAAGGCGGCGGGCGTCGCGCTGGCCATCGTCGATACGTCGGGGACGGAAAGGCCCGTGACCTCGACGGTCTTGCGCAGTGCCGATGCCATGTCGAGATGGGTGCCCGCGAGCGTGCCGTCCTCGAAGATGCAGACGCCGTCCTTCACCGCGATGCGCTTGCCCTGCAGCGTGAATTCGCTGACGTCGGTGCCGACGCTGGGCATCGCGTCGGTGACGAGCATGATGCGGTCTTTGCCCTTCGCATGCACCGCGAGGCGGACGACCGCGGGGTGCAGATGGACGTCGTCGACGATCAACCCGCAATAAGTGTCCGAATCGAACGCCGCGCCGACCGCGCCGGGATCGCGGTGGTGCAGCGGCGACATCGCGTTGAACAAATGGGTGAAACCGGTGAGACCCGCGCCGATCGCGCGCTGCGCCTCGTCATAGGTCGCATCGCTGTGCCCCGCGCTGACGATCACGCCATGGCGGACGAGGGTATGGATGTCCTCCTCGTCGCAAAGCTCGGGCGCCAGCGTCAGCATCACACGTCCGCGACGCGGCGCGGTGAGCGTCGCGAGCATGTCCGTGTCGAGACGCCGGATGCGGTGTGCTTCGTGAATGCCGCGCTTCACCTCGTTGATAAACGGCCCCTCGATATGGATGCCGACGACGCCCGGTACCCCTCGCTCGATCGCGGCGTCGACCGCAGCGAGCGCGGCGGCGATCTGTGCCGGCGTGTCGCTGATCAGCGTGGGCAGGAAGGCGGTGGTGCCGAAACGCGCATGCGCGGCACCGATCGCCACGATCGCCTCGACATCGACCTGGTCGTTGAAGAGCACCCCGCCGCCGCCGTTGACCTGCGTGTCGACAAAGCCGGGGAGCAGCCAGCCGCCGCCGAGATCGATGTCCCGGTCTGCCGGCGTGTCGGCGGCGGGGGCGACGGCAGTGACGATGCCGTCGGCGACGGCGATGTCCACCGCGCCGGCGGCACCGGCCGGCAGTGCGACCTGGCCGTTGTGGAAACGAAAGATCATAACGTCTCGGTAACCTTGTTGAGATGCGGAGGCGAGTCGGGGTTGTGGCCCCGCGCCAGCGCGAGCGCGCTCGCCATGCGGTAAAAGCTCTGGATCATCAGGATCGGCTCGATCGCGGGGTGACCGGCGATGGCGGGCAGGTCGCCGCCGGCGGGATCGGCAAGCAATACCGTCGCGCCGCGGGCGCGAAATTCGTCGGCTGTCTCGCGAACGCTGACCGCTGCGCGGTCGGTTCCGCCCAGAGCGAGGACATGAAAGGCATCGCCGACGATCGCCATCGGGCCGTGACGTACTTCGGCGGCGCTGAAGCTTTCGGCGTGGAGGCCGGACGTTTCCTTGAATTTGAGGGCCGCTTCCTGCGCGGCGCCGAGGCCATAGCCGCGGCCGAGCACGAACAGGTTGGTGGCATCGCGGTACGCCGCGACGGCGGCCGACCAGTCGAGCGCGAAGGCCTGTGCAAGCCGGGGGGGCAGGGAAGCCAGCGCGTCTTCGAGCGCCGCATCCTCGGACCACGCCGCGACAAGCGCCGCGATGGCGGCGAGCGAGCAGATATAGGATTTGGTCGCGGCGACCGACCGCTCGACCCCCGCGGACAGCGGGATCACGATATCGGCGAGTGCTGCTAGCGGCGAACTTTCGGCATTGACCAGCGCGACGACAAAGGCGCCGGAGTCGCGCTGCTGCGCAGCCGCAGCGAGCAGGTCGGGGCTTTTGCCCGACTGCGAAATGGCGAGGCACAAACGGTTTCCGGCCACCGCGGGGGCGTCATAGAGCGACGCGATCGACAGCGCGGCCGATGCGGTCGGCGTCCCGGTCATCGTCTCGATCAGATATTTGGCATAGGTCGCGGCATGATCCGACGATCCGCGCGCGCAGGTCACTACGGCGGCTGGTGGTGACGCGCGAAGGCGCCGGCCGATCGCACCGAACGCATCGCGATTCGCCTTCAGCATTTTTGCGACGGCGCCGGCCGCCTCGCCCGCTTCCTGCTCCATCAGCGTCTGTCGTCCGTCTAATGCGGCGGTCGGCGTCATAGGATATTGTCTCCGGATCGGTGACGTGCGGCCACTCGATATATTGGTACTATATAGGTTATATATGTCTCATCAAGATGTATGTTTGCCGCAGTCAGATTTTGATGATCCATCCCTTGCGACGCAGCCACTCCATCGCTCCCCAGATCAGCAGCATGTAAAGGAGGATCGGCAGCAGCGAGGCCACCGGATCGCCCAGGGCTTCGCGCAGCGCGCGGAACGGGAGCAGCAGAAGATCCCATGTGACGACGCCCGCCGTGATCTGGTGGAGCGTATAGGCCGCGATCGCATTGGCGCCGAAAGCGAGCATGGCGGTGGCGGCAACGCCCGGTTTGCGGCCTTCGCGATCGAGCCAATGGTGAAGCAGGGCGAGGGAGAGGACCGTGATCCCGCTTGTGACGAGCACGAAACTGCTCGACCAGATATCCTTCACCACCGGAAAGACGAGGCTCCAGACGCCGCCGAGCGCGAGCATCGCACTGCCGGCCGTCAGAAGCGGGCGCGTGGCCGCACGCTCGCGGCGGATCAGCATTTCGCCGATCGCGATCCCGATCAAGCCCTGTGCGATGGCAGGCAGCGTGCCGAGAATCCCTTCGGGATCATAACCCTCCGGGCCCTTTACGTAGAGGTGGTTGCCAAGGAGGGCGCGGTCGACCGACGCGATGAAATTATGCCCGCGGACCCAGATGTCGGTGGCGAAGCCATCGAGCGAGGGTAGTTGTGCCAGCGGCCAATATCCGACCAGCAACACCGCGATCACAATCATTCGCGTCCTCGATCCAGCCAGCAGGAACAACAGCGAGCAGGCGCAATAGACAAGGCCGATTCGCTGCAGCACGCCGAACAGCCGCCAGTCGCCCGAGGCGAAGCTGGTGAACCAGTAAAGATTGCTGAGAATGAAGCCCAGCAGCAGCAGGCGTCCGGTGCGGCCGAGGATGTGGCGGCGCTGCGCCGAATCGAGACGGGCATTGCGCATCGAAAAGGGGATGGCGATACCGACCATCGTCAAAAATCCCGGAAAAACCAGATCGGCGAGGGTGAGCCCGTCCCAGCTGACGTGAAGCAGCATCGGCGCGACATTCGCCTCGGCGCCATATTTCATCGCCGCGGCCGAGTTTACCAGGATCATCCCCGCGACGGTCAGCCCCCTGAGCACATCGAGTGAAATCAATCGCATGGCCTCTGCCTCCCCGGTCTCCGTCGCCCCCTCAGGCAACATCTTTGCGCTGCCATAAATTTGCAATGGACAGTGCGTTGGATTTGTAGTCTATTGGTAATAGTCCAAGGACGCAATTGGTCTTATATAGATTGTGGGAAGGCGATCTGGACCGGGGCTGGATGGGGGAAAATAAAAATGATCAAGGGGCCTGCCAAGACAAACGGGATACGCGACACCTTGCTTCAGGGCATCTGCGTCGCCGCGCTGGCAAGCGCGATCACCCTTCCTGCCGCGGCGCAGGAAAGCACCGCGCCTGTAGCGGCGGACGAGGACAATCCCAACGACATCATCGTCATGGGTATTCGCAAGAATCTGGAATCGGCGCAGAACCGCAAGCGCAACGCCGACACGGTGGTCGATTCGATCACCGCCGAAGATATCGGCTCCTTCCCCGACAAATCGGTCGCCGAGGCGCTGCAGCGCGTGCCGGGCATCACCGTGATCCGCTTTGCCGGCACCGACGACACCGCGCATTTCTCGGCCGAGCCGTCGGGCATCATCGTCCGCGGCCTCAGCCAGGTCCGCCCCGAATTCAACGGCCGCGATACCTTCAGCGCCAACTCGTCACGCGGCCTCAGCTGGCAGGATATTTCGCCCGAACTCCTGGGCGGTATCGACACCTACAAGAACCAGACCGCCGAAATGATCGAGGGCGGCATCGCGGGCACGGTCAATCTGCGCACGCGCCTGCCGTTCAATTCCGACGGGCGGCTGATCTCCTTTTCGATCAAGAACACCTATGGCGACATCGCCCAGAAATCGACGCCCGAAATCTCGGGCATATTGTCGAACCGCTGGCAGACGGGAATTGGCGAAATCGGCCTGTTGATCAACGGCGCCTATGCGCATTCGATCACCGCGAGCCAGGGCGTCCAGTTCGATCGCATGGCAATTTTCGACGGCGTGTTCGGACCGGGCAAGCAATATATCCCGAGCGGCATCTTCATGCGCGACAATGAATATGACCGCAAACGCTATGGCGTGGCCGGCGCGTTCCAGTGGCGCTCGAACGACGGCGACATGGAACTGACTGCGCAATATAACCGGTCGCAGTACAACAACAGCTGGCGTGAATATGCGCTCTACTCGAGCGCGTTCAGCATCTACGGCCAGCCCAGCGACTATCTGGTGACCGACCCGACGCTGGTCAATCCGGGTACGGGACGCGACCCGTTCGCCTTCGATAGCGACGGCAATTTCCTCAGCGGCTGGTGGTCGGCGCCGCGTCCCTATGTCGGCGAAGGCAACGACAATCTGGGGCTGGGCGTCAACGAGGATGGCGAGGCCTTCTTCAATCGCTGCTATGGCTGGGAAGGCTGCGTCCCGCAGCAGCGCGCGCCGCAGGTCGATACCGCCGCCAACGCGCTCCGCAACAAGCAGATCACGCAGGACTTCGGCGTCAACTTCCGCTGGGATGTGTCCGACCGGCTGCGCGTGACGCTCGACGGCCAATATGTCGACGCGAGCGTGAGCAACTACAACGCTTCAGTGACGGCGCGGACGTTCGCGGATACCTATGTGGACCTGACCGGCAAATATCCGCGGCTGGAATTCCTGCCGAACCAGGCCGAGAATATCAACCTGTCGAATGGCGGGCTCAACAACCCGAACAATTATTTCTACTACGCGGTCACCGATCACACCGAGGACAGCGACGGCAAGGAAGTCGCGCTGCGCGCCGACGTCGAATATGACGTCGATTCGGGCTGGCTCGACGCGATCAAGGTCGGTGCGCGCTATTCGGACCGCGATCAGACGGTGCGCTGGGGCGCGTATAACTGGGCGAACATCTCGAACACCTGGACCTTTACCCAGGCGCCCTATTTCAACATCGACCGGCCGGTCTATCCCGCGGGCAGCAACCGGCAATATACTTTCGACGGCAATTTCTTTGCCGGCAACCAGATCAACCATAACAGCTTCGCCTTCTTCAACATGGATATGCTGCAGAACCGCGAGCAGCTCGCGGCGGCGCTTGGGCGGCCGTCAATCGGCGTGGGCGATTATTACCCCGTCTGTTCGGGCGAAGGCTATCGCGCCGGCGAGACCGTCGATCAATCCTATGGCTGTTATCTGCCGAGCGAAATCCACAAGGTCAGCGAACGCACGATGGCCGCCTATGCCATGGCGAAATTCGGCGGTGACAGCCTGACCATCGGCGGCATTCCCGTCTCGGGCAATATCGGCGTCCGTCTGATCTGGACGCGTAACGATACGCAGGGGGCGACGACGCTGCCGACGCCCTTCACTCCGTCGGGGCTGGCGTGCGAGCGGGGGACCGATCCCGGACCACCGCCGCGTCCGACTGCGTCATCGGGCTGCGTCGTCACCCGGCAAGAGATTGATTTCAGTAACGGCGCAACCGTTGCCGATACGACCAAGGTCAATCATTTCCACGCGTTGCCCAGTTTGAACGTCAAGTTCGACCTGACCGACAAGCTGGTCTCGCGCTTCGCCTATTCGCGCGCGATGTCGCGGCCCGATTTCGGCCTGCTCCGCAACTTCCTGACGATCAACCGGTTGACGCCGAACCTCAACGATTTTTCGGACGAGAACGTCACCCGCGACCCGCAGGGCAATGCGATTGCCTATGACTGGCAATATACCGGCCAGTCGGGCAACCCGGGGCTCAAGCCGATTACGGCGGACCAGTTCGACCTGACGCTCGAATATTATTTCGGCCAATCGAGCTCGTTCACCGCCACGGGCTTCTACAAGAAATTCCACGACTATATCCAGTCGGGCAGCTTCCTGTTAGACATCACCAACAATGGCGTGACCGAAGAGGTGCGCGTCGCGCGGCCGTTCAACGGCAAGGGCGCGAGCATCTACGGCGCCGAGGTCGCGTTCCAGACCTTCTTCGACTTCCTGCCGGCGCCATTCGACGGTTTCGGGGTGCAGGCGAACTACACCTTTGTGAAGAACAACGGGATCGAGACGAGCAACCTGACCAACGAAACCGGGGCGGGGACGACGGGGGGCGGGATCAGCTACGATACGTCGGCGGTCAAGCCGAACGCCCTCGAAGGCATTTCGAAGCATAGCTACAACCTCGTCGGCATGTACGAAAAGGGCATATTGTCGGCGCGTCTGGCCTATAACTGGCGCTCGAAATATCTGGTGACCGCGATCGATTGCTGCGTCGGCCTGCCGATCTGGCAAAAGGACACGGCCTTCATGGATGCGTCGATCCGGCTTCGTGCGGCCGCGAATATCGAGCTTGTCCTCGAGGCGACGAACCTGCTCGGCACCGACACCGTCCTCTACCAGCAAGTGGATTCGGACGGGCTGCTGAAACCCAACGCCTGGTTCAAGAACGACCGGCGCTATCAGGTCGGCGTTCGCCTGAGCTTCTAGAAAAAGGGGGAGCGGCGCCGGCCCTTTTAGGGGCTGGCGCCGGCTTCGTCCCGCATTAAGCTGGGCTGCCATGGGGGATAAATTCGAACTGGTGATCGTCGGCGGCGGGACCGCCGGATGGATGTGCGCCGCGGCGTGCGCCGCAAAACTCGATCCTGCGCGTTTCCGGGTAAGGCTCGTCGAATCCGAAGAGATCGGCACGGTCGGCGTCGGCGAAGCGACGCTGCCGCAAATGAAGGATTTCAACGACTTCCTCGGGCTCGACGAGGTCGAATTCATGAAGTCGACGCAGGCGACATTCAAACTCGGCATCGAATTCGTCAACTGGGGGCGCGAGGGCGACCGCTACGTCCATCCCTTCGGCACCTTCGGCCGCCCGATCGGCGAGGCCGATTTCTTCAGCTACTGGATTCGCGCGCACCGCGCCGGGACCGCCGCGCCGCTCTCCGATTATTGCTTCCCGATCGTCACCGCGCTGCAGAACCGCTTCATGTTGCCCGGCGCGGATGGCAATGACGTGCGTAGCGCCTTCGCCTATGCCTATCATCTCGATGCCTTCCTCTACGCCCGTACTCTCCGTCGCTGGGCCGAGGCGCGCGGGATCGAAAGGGTCGAGGGGCGGATCGTCGAGGTCGAGCAGGACCGCGAGAGCGGCAATATCGCGGCGGTAAAGCTCGCCTCGGGCGCGCGGGTCGCCGGCGACCTGTTCGTCGATTGCTCGGGCTTTCGCTCGCTGCTGCTGGGTGCGACGCTCGGCGTCGATCTCGAAGACTGGTCGCACTGGCTGCCGTGCGACAGCGCGCAAGCGGTGCCTTCGGTCCGCTCGCCGGACTTTACCCCCTATACGCGCTCGACGCGGCGCAAGGCGGGGTGGCAATGGCGTATCCCGCTCCAGCACCGCACCGGCAACGGCTATGTCTATTCGAGCGCCGATATTTCGGACGACGAGGCGGCGGCGACCCTGCTCGCCAACCTCGATGGCGAGGCGCTTGCCGAACCGCGGGTGCTGCGCTTCAAGGCGGGCAAGCGGCAGGCGGCGTGGGCGCACAATTGCATCGGCATGGGGCTGGCGGGTGGTTTCCTCGAACCGCTCGAATCGACGAGCATCTATCTCGTCCAGATGGCGATCATGCACATGCTGACGCTGATGCCGTCCGGACATGCGATCGATCCTGCGCTGCCTGCTGAATTCAACCGCGTGATGGACGTCGAATATGACCGGATCCGCGACTTCCTGATTCTCCACTATATCGCGAACGAGCCCGACGCGCCGCTCTGGGAGAGGGTAACGGCGATCGACCTGCCGGGCACCCTTGCGGGCAAGATCGACCGCTTCCGCCATCGTGGCCATGTCCAGGCCTATCGCGACGGGCTGTTCGGTCCGCCGAGCTGGCAGGCGGTGTTCGTTGGTCAAGGCATCGAGCCGCTCGCCGCGGACCGGCTCGCCGACGCGCTGCCCGCCGCGACGGTGGACGAACGATTGCAGAACCTCGCGGCGACGATCGCCGACGCGGCCGCGACCGTGCCGACGCACGCCGACTTCGTCGCCCGCTATTGCCGGGCGCCCGCCCCGTGACGAACGCGGTGCAGCGGGTTGCCGTTTATGGCGGAGGCATAGCGGCCGCGATGGCGGCGCTCGCCGTCAGCCGCGCCTTCGCCCGACTCGGAACCGACGTCGTATGGATCGACACCGGCGAGGAATTTGCACCGCACGCCGCGCTGATTGCGCCGCCCGACCTCGCGACCTTCCACCGCCTGCTCGGCGTGGACGAGGCTGCGTTGATAAAAAACGCCGCCGCGACGATCAACATGGGGCAGCAATTCGCCGGCTGGTCGGGCGGTGAAACCGCCTTCCTTCACGCCTATGGCGACGCCGGCAGCGCCTTCGCTTCGCTGCCGTTCGTCCAGCACTGGGCGCGCGCGCGGCAAGCGGGGCTTGGCGTTGCGCTCGAGGATTTCTGCCTTGCCGCCGCCGCCGCCAAGCAGGGCCGCACCGGTACGCCGCGCGAGGCGGCGACGCGGCAGGCTGTCAAACAGGGATGGCATCTTGACGCTGCCGGCTATGCGCGGCTGCTCCGCGCGGCGTGCGAACGCGGCGACATCCGCATCGTTTCGGGTGCGGGCGCCGCCGTGCATGTGGACAGCGGCCGCCTCGACCGGATCGACCTCGCCGGCGGCGAGCAACTCGCTGCCGACCTGTTTATCGATGCAAATGGCACGCTGATCGCGGCACTCGATCCGGATGGCGCTGTGGCGCGTCCCGGCTTTTGCGACCGCATGGTCCGCGGGTCGGCGCCCGTCTTCGATCCCTTGCCGCTTTACGGCCGCGTCGCCGCACATGCGGCGGGATGGCTGGCGATGATCCCGCTGGCGGACCGGACGGCGATCGAGTTTGCCTATGACAGCCGGTGGCTGTCCGATGCCGATGCGCCGGCGGCGCTTGCAGCCGTTATCGGGCGGTCGGTCGACGCTGCTTCGCCCGTACCGCTCGAAACCGCCGCGCGGTCACGTCCCTGGGTCGGCAACACCGTCGCGGTCGGTCCGGCATCGGGCGCCGCGCCCGCGCTCGACGGCGCCGAATTGCTGCTTCTCCAGCTCGCCATCGCGCAGCTCGTGCTGCTCTGGCCGATCGACCGCGCTGCGATGCCCGAGGCCGATATCTATAACGAGGAACTCGCGGGCACGCGGGCGCGCGTGACCGATTTTACTGCGCAACATTTCCGCCTCAATGCCCGCAATGGCGAACCCCTGTGGGACGCCGCGCGGGCCGCGCCGGTCTCGGCCGAACTCGCGTCGAAGATCGACCTGTTCGCCGCGCGCGGCATGTTCGCCCACTTCAATCACGAGGCGCATGTCGAGGATAGCTGGGCACTCGTCATGGCGGGGCACGGCGTGACTCCGCGCAGCTTCGACCCGCAGACTTTTCTGACCGGGGATCAGGCGCTGATGGCCGAATTCCAGCGCCAGCTTCGCGCCGTCGCGAGCGACGTGCACGCCATGGAAACCCATGCCGAGGCATTGCGGCGGATGCGCGGGTGAGCGCGCGTCAGCGCCCGGTCCGGCGCATCGTCATCGTCGGCGGCGGCAGCGCGGGCTGGATGACCGCGGCGGCGCTCGGTCGCGCGCTGGCGGGACAATCTCACACGATCACCCTCGTCGAATCCGAAGCGATCGGCACCATCGGCGTCGGTGAGGCGACCGTGCCGCCGATCCACGAATTCAACCGTTACCTGCAGATCGACCAGAGCGAATTCCTTCGCGCGACCCATGGTACGATCAAGCTCGGCATCGCGTTCGACGGCTGGGGCGGCGCGGGGCACCGCTATTTCCACCCCTTCGGCTATCTCGGCATCGAAATGTCGGGGATTCATTTCCACCATTTCTGGCTGCGCCATCTTGCTGCAGGCGGCGATCCCGATCACGGCCTCTATAATCTGGAAACCATGGCGGCGCGGGCAGGCCGCTTCGCGCCGATGACGCGTCACGGGCCCGTGCATCACGCGGTCCACTTCGACGCGGCCGCCTATGCCCGGTTCCTGCGCAGCTATGCCGAGGACACCGGCGTCGTTCGCGTGGAAGGCAAGGTCGCCGACGTCCGGCTCGATTCAGGGGACGGCTTCATTACGTCGATCGCGATGGATGACGGCCGAACCATCGAGGGCGACCTGTTCGTCGACTGTTCGGGCTTTCGCGGCCTGCTGATCGAGGGCGCACTCCGGACCGGCTATACCGAATGGAACCGCTGGTTGCCGTGCGACAGCGCGGTCGCGATGCCGTGCGAAAATGAAGGCGATCTCTCGCCCTTCACCCAATCGACGGTACGCGAAGCGGGGTGGCAATGGCGTATCCCGCTCCAGCACCGCACCGGCAACGGCTATGTCTATTCGAGCGCACATCTGGGGCACGACGAGGCCGAAGCACTGCTGCGTTCGCGGCTCCCCGGCGCGCCGCTCGCCGACGCAAACCGGCTCCGCTTTGTTGCGGGCCATCGCAAGGCGATATGGAATCGTAATTGCGTCGCGATCGGTCTCGCGGGCGGCTTCCTCGAGCCATTGGAATCAACCTCGATTCACCTGATCCAGACGACGGTCGTCCGTCTGCTCGCACTGCTGCCGCGCGATGCGATCGATCCCACTGTCGTCGCGCGCTTCAATCGCGATGCGCTCCGCGAATATGAGGTGATCCGCGATTTCGTGATCGCGCATTATGCCCTTGCGAGGCGCGACGACACGCCTTTCTGGCGCGACGTCGCGGCGGCGGGGATGCCCGACACGCTCGCCGGGCGGATCGAGGCATTCCGCGCCACCGGCAACATATTGTTCGAACCCGGCGACCTGTTCGGTCCGACGAACTGGTATGCGGTGCTGACGGGGCAGGGGGTGCAGCCCGAAACCTGGCATCCGATCGCCGATGGCCTGTCTGGCGCCGAACTCGCTTCGCGCCTGGCGACGTTGCGCGGCCGGGTCGCGGAGCAGCTCGCCGAACTGCCACCGCATGTGGAATTCCTGAGAAGACTTGCCAACCAGACGGCGGTGGGCGTTTACCCGTTGAGCTCCGCCACGACATCATAAGCATCGCCGCGATAAAAGCTCTGGGTGAATTCGGCGGTGCGCCCATCGGCCAGGAAGCCGCGCCGCTCGATGAACAGGCCGGGCGTGCCGGGCTCGATCTCCAGCATTTCAGCCTGTTCGGTCGTTGCCGCGATCGCGCGCAGCCGCTGCAGCGCGCGGACTGGCAAATGACCGGCCGCCTCCAGCGCTTCGTAGAGCGATGCACCGACCGCCTCGACCGACGGCAGGCAATAGGCCGGGATCGTCGCATATTCGAGCGCCATCGACGTGTCGTCGGCGTAACGGATGCGGTGAAAGCGGTAGACGAGCGATCCCGGCGACAGACCCAGCGACAGCGCTTCTTCGGGGGTTACCGCGCCCGCGGTCTTGCTCACCCATTTGCTGTGCGGCTTGCGTCCGCGCGAGATCATGTCTTCTGAAAAGGAGGTGAGCTTGGAAAAGCTCTTTTCGACCCGCGGCCGCGTCACGAAAGTGCCTGCGCCGCGGCGCCGCGTGACGATGCCGTCGGCGACCAGCCCGTCGATCGCCTTGCGCACCGTGATGCGCGACACGTCGAACTCCTCGGCCAGGTCGCGCTCGGTCGGGATCGCCTCTTCGGCTTTCACCACCTGCCCCTCGATCGCGTCGCGCAGGATTTTCTGCAGCTGCAGGTAAAGCGGTGTCGGATCCTCCTTCTGCAGCGGACCCACGCGTTCGATCAGTGACAAGGACGATGCTCCACTTGATTGCCCCGGCACGCCGACCGATAAGACCAGCGCCAGCTCCCCATGTGTTGCATTGGTATCGTCGCGTCAACCTTGTTGCGAACTATTCGCGTAGAAGGCCGCGCCCGATCGCCTTCGTCAACGCGTGTCCGGGACTGTCCTGCGACAATTCCCAAACCATCAGGCCACCCGCTCTTTCGGCGGCAAGCCGGGCTTTCTTCTCGATCGTCGCGGGGCTGTTGTGGGTGATGTAGCGGCATCCCGCGCACAGCGCGCCGATCACATCGGCATTGGTCGCATCTTTGCCATGCAAGGCGGCCAGGTCGCGATAGGACCAATTCGCCTTCTCGCCGCCGAAGCCATAACCGTAAAAGGGCACGCCGAGAACGAGTCGTTCGCGCGCCACGCCGCGCGCCAGCCACAGGTCGAGATCGCGCGCCGCCATGGCATAGCTGCTGTGCTCGGCGCCCGCCTCGCCCCAGCTCGGCCCGATCGCGTCATAGGACATCACGTTGACGAGGTCGAACCATCGGATCGAGTCCACCGGGATCATCCCGCCCTCATAGGATGCCGTGGCGCAGGTCAGCAGCTTGCCGCGTGCCTTCATCGCTTCGGACAGCGCTCGGATGAACGGCGTATAATCGCCCGCGCGATCGATCTCGGTAAGCAGCTGGCCCTCGATATCGATATCGACCCCGTCGAGGCCGAGCGTATCGGCAAGCTCGACCAGCGCCGCGACCCTCGCCGCGCGCCGTTCGGGTGCGAGCAGGGCTTTCCAGTCGCCCGAGCAGCCGGGGATCACGCCGCCGGCGGTCGAGATCAGCACCTTGGCGCCGCTCGCCTGCAGTCGCGCGACTGTCTCGCGCAGCGTCTCGACCGACAGGTTTGCGCCCGTCTCGTCGCCCATGCACGTCGTTCGCCCGTCGTGGATGAAACGCCCCTCGGCATCGGGGTTGGCAAAGGAGAGGTTGAAATGGGTGAAGGCCGAAAGGTCGGTACGCGCGATCGACAGGTCGAGTCCCTTGAACGCCGCGAGATAGCCGACCACAACGGGGCGCCGCTCTTCCGATCGCGCTGAAAGCGACAATACTAATGTAAAACCAATCAGGATCGATGCGATGAAGCGAAAAGTACGAAAGCTCGACATATTGGCATTAATCCTTTCAATTCCGTCCGATCTGAAAGGCGTTGACCCGCCTGCGACTGCATGACAAATTAGATACAAATTGTCGAGCGGGAGAAAAGGCATGCGGGCTGCGGGGTGGATGGCGATGGCAATGGCGGCATTGGCCGCGCCGCAGGTGCTCGCGGCGGACGCACCGTCGCAGGCGTCGCTCGATCGCCTCGCCGACACGCTCGGCTACCGGCTCACGATGGTCGATAACGGCCCGGCGTGTCCGGCCGGGATCGACGGCTGTTTCCTGTCGACGATCACGCTGACCCTGCCCGACGCGATGCCGGCCGATATGCCGGCCAAGGGGCTTTCGCTCTACTTCAGCTTCGTCAATCGCCTGCCCCTGGTCGAAAGCGACTTATTCACGCACCGCCTTGTCAACGGCGACGTTCAGCAACTGACACTGAAACCGGGGGCGCAGCTTCGTCCCGGCGCGAAGCACGAGATCAAGCTGTGGGGCGTAGGCTCGAACTTCTCGAAAGCGTTCGGCATGCCCAACGCCTATCTCGTCGCCGACGGGCTGAAACCGCGGACCATTGCCGCGACGCGCGCGGTCATCGATCCCGAGACAGGCCTTGAAATCCTGCCCTTCGTTGCGCCGATGACCGACGAGGCGAAGCTTGCGACCAAGAGCGACGCCGACAAGACGCGCTGGCTCACCGCCGAGCGCGTCTTCGCGGTGCAGGCCGAACGGCTGGCGCCCGAAGCGAAGGGCGTCGTCATTCTGCCCAAACCTGCGAAAGCGGTGCAGGGCGAGGGTAAAGCGATCGATCTGGGCGGCGGCGTCGCCTTGTCGCTGAGCGGTGTCGAGCGTAGCGCCGTCGCCCCTGCCTTGGCGGCGCTCGGAGTTGCAGAGGGCGGCGCACTGCCGTTGACGATCCGCATCGACCCCGCCGCTTCGGCGAAACCGGAATCCTATGTTCTCGACGCCGGCGCGTCGGGCATTGCGATCACCGCGCACGATGCCGCGGGCGCGAGCCATGCGCTGCGCTCGCTTGCGCAGCAGGCGGCGTTCGAGAAGGGCGAGCTCGCGCCGCTCCGCGTCGAGGACGCGCCCGAATATGGCTTCCGCGGCCTCCACATCGACCTCGGCCGCAATTTCCACAGCCGCGACGAGATATTGAAACTCGTCGAGGCGATGGCGACCTACAAGCTCAACAAGCTCCACCTCCACCTCGCCGAGGATGAGGGCTGGCGCATCGAGATTCCGGCGCTTCCCGAACTGGCGGCGCTCGGGTCGAAGCGGTGCCACGATCCCGCCGAGACAATCTGTCTTTTGCCGCAGCTTGGTGCGGGGCCGGACGGGAACGGCGCGGTCAACGGCTACCTGACCGTCGCCGACTATGTCGCGATCGTCGAGGCGGCGACGGCGCGGCAGATCGAGGTCATTCCGTCGATCGACATGCCCGGCCACAGTCGCGCCGCGATCAAGGCGATGGAACTGCGCTACGCCCGCCTGATGGCCGCGGGCAAGAAGACCGAGGCCGAACAATACCGGCTGATCGACCCTGCCGACACGACCGAATATCGCAGTATCCAGAATTACAGCGACAACACGCTCAACGTGTGCCTGCCCGCCACCTACCGTTTCGTCGACACGGTGGTCGATGCGCTCGCCGCGATGCACAGGCAGGCCGGAGCACCGCTCAGGACCTTCCACCTCGGTGCCGACGAGACCGCGGGTGCGTGGGTCAATTCGCCCGCGTGCAAGGCGATGATCGCCGAAAACGGCGGTGATGCGGGCAAGCTCACCCCGCGCTTTATCGAGCGTGTGTCCAAAAGCCTCGCCGCGAAGGGACTGGAGGCCGGCGGCTGGAGCGACGGCATGGGGCATACCGAGACCGCGAGTATGCCAAAACAGGTCCAGACAAATATCTGGGGCGTGCTCCACACCGGCGCGATCCGCGAGGCGCACGACCAGATGAACCGCGGCTGGGATGCGGTGCTCTCGATCCCCGACCTTGGCTATTTCGACATGCCCTACGCCCCGCATCCCGACGAGGGCGGCTATGACTGGGCCTCGCGCGGGGTCGATCCGTATCAGGTCTATGGCTTCATGCCCGACAACCTGCCCGCCAACGCCGCGACGATCCGCAATATCCATGCCGAAGGCAAGGCGATCGAGGACAAGCCCGTCCTCCAGCCCGGCAACCGCGTCGCGGGGCTGCAGGCGCAACTCTGGAGCGAGACGATCCGCACCGATGCCAAGGTCGATTACATGCTCTTCCCGCGCCTGCTTGCGCTCGCCGAGCGCGCATGGAGCCCGGCGCCGTGGGCCCCCGCCTATCAGGCCGGCGCCAGTTACGAATGGGGCGACAAGCGCGTCGATGCCGCAAAGCTGAAGGCCGGCTGGCAGGATTTCGCGGCGCGCGTCGCCGCGCAATTCCCGATGCTCGAAAAGATCGGCGTCGCCTATCGCGTCGCCCCGCCGGGCGCACGCATCGCGAACGGCAGGCTGGAGGCGAACAGCATGTTTCCCGGCACGGTAATCGAATATCGTATCGGCGACGGCGCGTGGACGCGCTATGCCGGACCCGTCGCGGTCGGCGGTGCGGTGGACCTGCGCAGCCGCTCGGCCGACGGCAAGCGCGCCAGCCGGACGGTGCGGGTCGAACCCGCCCGCTAAGGGGCAGGGGAGACGAAGTGAGCGCGACGCTGGAAGAGATATCGGGGAGCGACCATGCCGCGATCGCGCGCGCGGTCGAGACCGCCGATCGCCCCGTCGTCATTCGCGGTATCGCTGCCGATTGGCCCGCGGTCGCCGCGGCGCGCGACGGCGACGAAACGATCGCCTCCTATCTCGCCGCCCGCGATAACGGGAACCCGCTTGTCGTCCTCGTGGCCCCGCCCGAAACCGGCGGGCGCTATTTCTATTCGGACGACATGCGCGGCGTGAACTTCCGCAGCGAAAAGATGCCGATGACGATGCTCGTCGAGCAATTGCTCGCGTTGCGCGATATCGCCGGCGCGCCGACCCTCTACGCCGGTTCGACGCCGACGCCCGAAAGCGTCGCGAGCTTTGCTGCCGAAAACCCGCTCCCTATCGATACCGGCGTCGATCCCCGCATATGGGTCGGCAACAACAGCCGCATCGCGCCGCATTACGACATGGCGGCGAACATAGCGGTCGTCGTTGCGGGACGGCGGCGCTTCACTCTCTTCCCGCCCGCCCAGATCGCAAACCTCTATGTCGGCCCCGTCGAGCGCACGATCGCGGGTCAGCCGACAAGCATGGTCGATCCCGACCACCCCGATCATGCGCGCTACCCGCTTTATGCCGAGGCCGAGCGGCACAAGCTCGTTGCCGATCTTGCGCCCGGCGATGCCATTTATATGCCACCGATGTGGTGGCACCATGTGCGCAGCGACGGCGCGCTCAACGTCCTCGTCAATTACTGGTTCGGCCAGCGGCAGGATCGCTTCCCTTTCGCCGCGCTGATGCTCGCGATGCACTCGATCCGCGATCTGCCCGACGCCGAGCGCGCCGCGTGGAAGAGCTGGTTCGACCATTATGTCTTCGGCGAGGGCGCGAAGGGTGCGGTCGACCACCTTCCGCCGCATGCGCAAGGCGTGCTCGGCCCGCCGTCACCGCAGCGCGACCGGATGATCATCGACTATGTGGTCGGCTTTTGCCGCAGCGGGGGCAGCGGCTAGGCCGCTTTCATCCACACGACGAGCGCGAAGCGCGTCGTCTGGGCGGGCAAGGTCCGGTGCGGTGTGAAGCGGTCGAGGAACAGCACCGTCCCTGCCGGGCATTCAGGCTGAACACGCGGCAGGCCCGCGAGCCGCCATTCGGGGATTTCGAAGCCATCGTCGCCCATGCTCGCCAGCGGGGCAGGCTGCCGCCCTGCCGCGATCTCCAGCCCGCCGCTTGCCGGCCCGGCGTCGCTCAACGGAATCCACGCCGTCACCACGACCTTGCCGCACCCCGTGCCGTCGTCGCGCGCGACGTCGCTGTGCCAGGCGTGACGATGTTCGGGAAAGCAGGCGATGCTCGCGCGGACGCGCGCGATCTTGCCCGACAATCTGCGGCCCCCGAGCCGTTCGGCGGTTTCGATCAGCCGGGTATCATGGACGAGCGCCTGCAAGCGCGGTCCGCGATGTGCATCGGTGCACACCGCGACGCGCAGCAAGTTCGCGACGCTGCGCTCGTGCGCGAACACCCGGTCGATCCGTTCGGTCAGCGGCGCGTCGGGGCAGCTCTGCTCGAAGGGCAGGTAGAGCGCGCGCGATACGCGGTCGATATGCCCGGCGATGTCGGCCTGCGCCCCGTGAACCAGCGCAGGCTCGAACAACGGTACGGCAGCATGACCCTGTTCGGCAAAGAATGCTGCGTCCGTCATCGCGCGCGGCCGAAGGTGGTAATCGTCGGCCATTCGCCGCCGGTCTCGACCTGCGCATCGATACCATAGACCGCGCGCAGCCGCTCGGCGGTCAGCACTTCGGCGGGCGCGCCGTCGGCGACGATCCGGCCTTCGTCGATCAACAGCAGCCGGTCGCAATATCGGGCGGCGAGCGTCAGATCGTGCAGCACCGCTATCACCAGCGCGCCGCCCGCTGCTTCGGCGCCCAGCATGTCCATGACGTCGATCTGGTGCCCCGGATCGAGGCTCGCAAGCGGTTCATCGGCGATCAGCGCGGGCGCCTCGACCGCCAGCGCGCGCGCGAACAGCACGCGGGCGCGTTCGCCGCCCGAAAGCTCCGTGGCGATCCGGTCGCGTAACTCCAGCACATCGGCCCGCGCCATCGCCCGCTCGATCGCCGCCGTGTCGGCGTCGGCAATCCGCGACATCGGCGCGAGATGCGGCAGCCGCCCGAGCCCGACGAGCCGCTCGACGGTCAGCGGCCAGTGCAAGGTCTGCCCCTGCGGCACATAGGCGATCCGTCGCGCCAACTCGGCGCGCGGCATTGCCGTCGCATCGACGCCATCGACGCACACCGTCCCGGCCGCCGGCACCAGCGCCAGCATTGCGCGCGCCAAAGTCGATTTGCCCGCGCCGTTCGGCCCGACAATCCCGGTCAGCGTACCGGGACCGAATTCGGCGCTGACCTCGTGCACGACGACGCGGCCGCCCAGCGTGACGCCGACATGGTCAAGGGCGATCATCACCATATCCGTCGCTCCCGCATCAGATGGACAAGAAAGACCGGCACGCCCAGAAATGCAGTGACGACGCCGAGTTTGAGCTCGTTCGTCGTCGGGATGATCCGGACACCAAGGTCGGCGAGCGTCAGTAGCGCCGCGCCGCCGATCGCCGAGGGCAGCAGGATCGCCGACGGGCTGCGGTCGGTGAGCGGACGGATCAGGTGCGGCACGATCAGCCCGACGAAGCCGATCGCGCCCGTCACCGCGACCGCGCCGCCGACCCCGATCGCGGTGCCGATCAGCAGCCGCAGCCGGGTTCGCCGCAAATCGGTGCCCAACGCCTGCGCCGCATCCTCGCCCAGCGTCAGCGCATCGAGCGCGCGGCCGTTCCACAGCAGCATCGCGGTGCCGATCGCGATACACGGCAACGCGATCCACACATGGTCGAACGACCGGTTCTCGAGGCTGCCGAGCAACCAGGTCATGATCTCCATCGCTGCAAAGGGATTGGGCGACAGGTTGAGCGCGAGGCTCGTCCCCGCGACCGCGAGCGTGCCGACAGCAATCCCCGCGAGGATCAGCGTCAGCGGACTTTCGGCCTTGCCCGAAAGGATGAACAGCAAGGCAAGCGAGAGGAGCGCGCCGCCCGTGGCGAGCAGCGGCAGCACGACCGGATGGATTTCGGCCAGCCCGAAATAGATCGCCGCGACGCCGCCGAGCGCTGCGGCGTTCGACGTGCCGAGCACCGACGGTTCGGCGAGCGGGTTGCGCAGATAGCCCTGCAATGCGGCGCCCGCGAGCCCGAGCATGGCGCCAACCGCCAGCGCGAGCAGCGTGCGCGGCAGGCGCAGATCGAACAGGATGATCGAAGCGACCTTGTCGCCATCGCCCATTGCGGCGGCGATCAGGCGCGCGACCGACAGGTCGACCGCGCCGAACAGCAGCGATCCGACCGCGGCGGCGAGCGTCAGCAGCGACAGCGCCGCGATCAGCGACCAGCGAGGCAAGGCGAAACGGCTCATGCGCCTTTTCCTTCAAACTTTGCGATCTGCGCGGCCATGCTGCGCGCGGCCTGCGCGTAGGCGGGGCTGCCGCATACGGTCCACGCCTGCGGAATGCTGATACGCGGAATATCCCTGATCGCCGGATGGTGCAGCATCTCGCTCCCCTGGTCGGTCACTACGTCGGTTGCGCTTTCGACGATCAGGAAGTCGGGCTGCGCGGCAACCATTTCCTCAAGGCTGAGCTGCGACAACGGCGGCTTGCCCAGCTTGCCCGCGAGGTTGACCAGCCCGACGCGCGTCATCAACTCGTCGATCAGCGTGCCGGTGCCCGTCATATAGCCGCGCCGCTGGTAATAGGCGGCGACCCGGCCCTTGCCCGGCTTGGGCAGACCGGCGAGTTCGCCCTGCATCCGCGCGATCAGCGCATCGCCGCGCGCAGGATGGCCGACGGCGACGGCGGTCTGGCGGATCGAGGTATAGATTTCGCCAAGCGTGTTCGCGGTGGCGAGGTCGAGCAGGGGATAAGTCCGCTCGGGCAACGCCGCCAGCGCGGCGCTCCGGCTTGCGGGCATTCCGACGATCAGGTCGGGTTCGATCGCCAATATCTGTTCAGCCGAATTGCTGAGCAAGGGGATGCCGCGCGCCTTCGCCGCTTCGCCGGACATTTCGGGGTCCGTCGCATTGTGCGTCAGCCCCGCGATCTGCCCGCGATCGGCGAGTGCGAGGACAAGCTGGTCGGCACAAAGGTTAATCGAGACGATGCGCTGCGGAACCGCCGGCGCCTTCGCTGGCGGGGTGGGGGAGGTCGCCCACAACAGGCCCGCTCCGCCGAGTGAGGCCCCGATGGCAAGCAGGCCGCGCCGCCGCATCAGAACTCGATCCCCCGCTGCGCCTTCACATTCTGCTCGCGGAACGGATGCTTCACCTGCGCCATCTCGGTGACGAGGTCGGCCGCGTCGATCAGGTCCTGCGGTGCGTTGCGGCCTGTGACGATGACATGCGTCATATGCGGCTTCCGCGCGATCGCTTCCAGTACCTCGTCGACCGGCAGATAGTCGTAGCGCAGCACGATGTTGAGCTCGTCGGCGATCACCATCGCATAGGAGGGGTCGGCGATCATGCGCTTCACTTCTTCCCACGCTGCGCGCGCGACCGCGATATCGCGGCTGCGATCCTGCGTGTCCCAGGTGAAGCCTTCGCCCATCGGCTTGAATTCAATCAGGTCGGGAAAGCGGTCGAACACCGCTTTCTCGCCCGTCGCCATCGCGCCCTTCACGAACTGCACGACGCCGACCTTCATCCCGTGGCCGATCGCGCGCACCGCCATGCCGAGCGCGGCGGAGGTCTTGCCCTTGCCGGGGCCGGTGTGGACGATGACCAGCCCCTTTTCGACCGTCTTCGCCGCGACCTTTTTGTTCTGCGCGGCCTGGATCTTCTTCATCTTCGCCGCATGCTCGGCGTCGGTGCGCGCTTTCATCAGAAGCGCGCCCGCACGCCGCCATAGGCCGCGCGGCCATAGACGCCATAATCCGACGCGGTCGTATAGTCGGCGTCGAACAGATTATCGACGCGGCCGTAAATCTCGAAATTCCGGCTCACGGGGAAGGAAGCGCGAACGCCCGCAAGCGCATAGCCGTCGAGCGGCACATTGTTCGCCGGATCGTCGAAACTGTCGCCGACCATCGTCAGCGTCGCCCCCGTCGATAGCCCGAACGACCAGTCATAGTCGGCCGACAGGCTGACCGCATGTTCGGCGCGGCGGGGAAGGCGCTTGCCATCGAACGCCGGGCGTCCCGACCGGTCGCGCGCATCGATATAGCTGTACGACGCGGTGACGTTCAGCGCGTCGACGGGCTTCAGCGCGAGCGTCGCCTCGATCCCCTTGGCGCGCGTGCGGTCGATATTGCCATAGGTGAAGGTCGCATTGTCGTAATTGATCTGGTCGTTGGTGTTCCTCAGGAAAGCGGTGAGCGAGATCAGCGCGCGTCCGTCGGCAAGGCTCTGGTCGATACCCACATCATAGCTTTTCGATCGCTCGGGGCGCAGCGCCGTATTGCCGCTGAACGTGTCATAGAGCTGGTACAGCGATGGCGCCTTGAACCCTTCGCCATAGCTCAGCCGAAAATTGGTCGCGCCGGCATTGGGCGAATAATTGGCGTTGGCGCCGAGGGTTGTCGCGCCGCCGAACTGGCTGTGGTCGTCGTGACGGATGCCGCCGGTTACCGACAGGCCGGCGAACGGCTGGACGATCCCCAGCGCATAGACGCTGTCGATGTTGGCACGCTGGCTGTCGGTCGACCCAAAGCCGAAGAAATCATAATCGGGGCGCTCATGCTCGTAACCGACGATCAGCTTGGCCTGTTCGACCGGGGACACGACGCCTTGATATTCGAAGCGCAAATTGGTGCCCGAATAGCCGTAATCGGGCGCGGTACCGCGCACGAAATAATAATCGCGGTCGTTGCGAAGCCAGGTTACCGCAGCACGGCTCGTGAAACGACCGTCGAACAGGGCCAGGTTGAGCCCCGCATAGCCGACATATTGGTCGAGCTTGGCAACGTCGGCGCTGTCGGCGGGCGTGCCGAAGAAGCTGTCATAATCGAGGTCGGCGTTGATGTAATAGCCGCGCAGGTCGAGGCTCAGCGCATCGCCGAGCGCGATTTTCAGTCGCGCGTTGCCCGCGAAATTCTTGTAACCGTCCCTCTCGGTGCCGACCGCCGCCGATGAAATTCCGTCGGTGCGGAAATAGGCAGCGCCGATGCCGCCCGAGATGCGCCCGGCGGTGCCGGACACATCGGCCTTGGCATTCAACGTATCACTATAACCATAGTCGGCCGACGCGCTTGCCGCGAAGCCCTCGGCGGGAGTTGCGGTCATCAGGCTGATCACGCCGCCGATCGCCTGGCTGCCATGCACGACCGAGTTCGATCCCCGCAGCACCTCGATGCGGTCGACGTTGCCGGTCAGCAGATGGCCGAAATCATATCCGTCGCCGATACCGCTCGGATCGTTGACCTTCACCCCGTCGATCAGCACCAAGGTCTGCGTTGTCTCCGCGCCGCGTAGCGATATGCTCGCCACTGATCCGGTGCTTCCCGCACGGCTGAAACGCACGCCGGGCGTCGTGGCAAGCAGCTCGACGATATCCACCATCTGGCGCTTTTCGATCGTTTCGGCGTCGATGATCGTGATCGCCTGACCGACCTCGTCGCGCGATTGTTCGATGCCCGACGCCGTCACGACGATATCGCCGCCGCGTTGGCTATCGTCGCTTTCGGCAAGGGCCGGCGTCGCCGTAGCCAGTGCCAACAGGGAAATGGTCGCAAATTTCAACATGGGAAGGTCCCCGCACGCCGGCAACGAAGGCGGAGCCTGCCGATGCGCGGGCGCGACCGGCCGATGCCGGCGTCGCAAGTGGCGTTATGGCCTGCGACTTCGGCACCGAGGCGGCTCCACCGCCTGGTCGTCGCTCGACGGAAACCTCCGTGCCGCGGCCTTTCCCTGGGCCTTGGCATTGAGCGACCCACGCCGGCAGGTCTCCTGGCTCGCGGGTCGGGGCTCGATGCACGCCTTCCCAGGTGACCCCAGTGGCCGATCCGAAAGCTCCGGATCACTGCATCTCGCTCGCCGCTTACAGTTGCAGGGACAGCCTCGGCTTCAGGGGAATGGAACATACCCCATTACCGCGTTCCCATTTTAAGCCCTTCCGGGCACCGGCGCGATCATGCGCGGGGCAAGCCCCGCACGCGCCGCCCATAGCGCAGCCGCGCTTTTTGGCAATGGCTATTGGCGTTCGACGATCATCGCCGCGCCGACCCCCATTGCGCCGGTCAGCACAACAAGCCCGTATCGGCCGCCGCACGCGTCGAGCGCATCGAGCAGGGTCGACGTCAGGATCGCGCCGCTCGCGCCCATCGGATGGCCCTTGGCAAGATGCCCGCCGCTGACATTCACCCGTACCGGATCGGGGTCGCGGTCGCGATGAAATTTGGCGATGGTGACGGCGAAGGCCTCCATGAACTCGATCCGGTCCATGTCGCCGAGCACCAGCCCCGCACGCGCCAGCACCTTGTCCATCGCGGCAAAGCCAGCGGTAAGCGAGGCGGCGGGATCGCCGCCGCTTTCGGCGAAGGCGATCACGCGTGCACGCGGGGAGGGGCCAAGCCCTTCACCGCCGATCAGCGCAAGCCCCGCGCCGTCGCAGATCGGCGGCGCATGCGCGATGCTGTGGAGCGGCTCGAACGTCCCGTCTTCGAGCGCTCCGGCATATTGCTGCTGCAGTTCGCCGAAAGCAGGCGGTGCCACGGCAAGCGATTCTGCGGTCGTTTGCGGACGGATGCATTCTTCGCCTGCCAATGGGCCGGTTGCTATCCGCGACTTCTGGAGTGTGGCGTCATTTTCGGTCGCGCTTGCTTTTCGCTGCGAAGCGAGCGCCACGGCATCGAGTTCGGCGCGGCTGATGAACTCGGCGTTGGCAAGACGATCCGCGGCGAGCACCGGCGGCACAAAGCGCGCCCGGGGCGGCAGTTCGTCATTCGTGTAGAAGCTGGCGCGATCGCCGAGGAACGGCGCGCCGCTCATCGTCTCGACCCCGCCCGCGAGGATGTGCGTCGCTTCGCCGCTCGCAACCTTTGCGACCGCCTGACCGATCGCCGACAGGCCCGATGCGCAATAATTGTTGATGCTGTGCGCCGCCGTCGTGTCGGGCAGGCCCGCGTGCAGTTTTGCCAGCATCGCGATATGCCCGCCCTGCGCGCCGCTCTGCGTGACGCAGCCGAGCAGCAGCGCGTCGGGCGTCGCCGCGATATCGCCGTAGCGTTCAGCCAACGCCGCCGCCTGCTGGCGCACCAGTTCCTGCGGGGTCAATCCTGCAAGGCCGCCGTTGGGCCGCGCCTTGCCGCGCGGGGTGCGGACGGCGTCGTAAAGATAGATGTTCAAAGGATCAGGTGCCCACGACGAAGCTGACCGCGGTCGTCGCGCTGCCGCCGACGTTGAAGGTGGCGAAATTGCGCGCGCCCTCGACCTGATAATCGCCGGCGCTACCGGTGACCTGCCGCCAGCCGTCGAGCAGCATCCGCACCCCGGTTGCGCCGACCGGATGGCCGAGGCCGATCAGCCCGCCCGACGGATTGACAGGTAGCTTCCCGCCGAGCGCGATCGTTCCATCCTCCACCGCGCGCCAGCTTTCGCCGGGCTTGGTGATGCCGAAATGGTCGATCGCCATATATTCGGTGATCGAGAAACAGTCGTGCACCTCGACTCCGTCGCAGGCGTAGATATCGGGCATTTCGGCGCGGCGGAGCGCATCCATCATCGCCTTGCGCACGCTCGGAAACACATAATCGCCGCCGCTGCTGTCCGCGACCTTGGTCGAATAGAGCAGGGGGGCCGTGGCGTGGCCCCAGCCCTTGATGCGCGGGAGGCTGTCGACCGAAATCCCGCGCCGCTTGGCATAGGCCTCGGCGACCTCGCGCGAGGCGAGGAAGACGGCGGCGGCACCGTCGGTGACCTGCCCGCAGTCGGACTTGCGAAGCGAACCTTCGATCAGCGGATTGACCTCGTCATTCTCGCCCAGATGATCGTCGGTCACCGCCCAGCCGCGCGTTTGCGAGTTCGGGTTGCGCTTCGCATTGGCGA
Organism: Sphingopyxis sp.; assembly: GCA_032154175.1. Taxonomy (GTDB): domain Bacteria; phylum Pseudomonadota; class Alphaproteobacteria; order Sphingomonadales; family Sphingomonadaceae; genus Sphingopyxis. The sequence goes on from JALDYH010000035.1 coordinate 30,382, forward strand.
AATTATTGGCGGAGATACCACGCAGATGCGCACGGTCGAGCCCGAAGCGCTCCTCATATTCCTCGGCGACGCGCGCGAACATGTACGGCCAGAGGTAACGTGCCTCCTGCGCTTCGCGGCCGGCCCAGGCGGCGGCGCCCAGATATTCGGCGGCACGCTGGCCGGGAACGTTGCGCATCAGCTCGATGCCGAGCACGAGTGTGAGGCCATAACGTTCGGCCTCGATCTCGGCGGCGGCGGCGAGGATCGCGATGCTGCCCGACGCGCAGGCTGCTTCATGGCGTGATGCCGGAATGCCCGCGAGGTCGGGGTGGACGTGACCGAAGAAGCCGCCGAGCTGGCCTTGCCCTGCGAAGAGTTCGCCGACGAAATTGCCGACGTGGGCGGTCTCGACTTCCTTGGGCTCGATCCCCGTCGCGACGAAGGCGGCTTCGGCAACGTCGCGGAACAGCTCGAACAGCCCGCCGCCCTCGCGTTCGAGGTTGCGCGCAAAATCACTCTGCGCGCCGCCGAGGATGAAGACGTCCTTTGCCATGTCAGGCTTCCTTTTCGAGAGTGGCGAGCGCCAGTTCGCGCACTTCGCTGCGCATCACCTTATTGGTGACGTTGCGCGGCAGCGCGTCGAAGCGGAACAATCGCTCGGGCAATTTGAACACCGCGAGGTCATGCCCGCGCAGATAGTCGGCGACTTCGCCGATCCCGACATCGTCTGCGCCGCGCGGCACATAGGCGAGGCCGATCCGCTCGCCCATCGTCGGGTCGGGAAGCGAAAAGACGCACGCCTCGGCGAGCAGCGGATGCCCGCCGAGCAACTGGTCGATCTCCTCGGGCGAGATATTCACCCCGCCGCGGATGATCAGGTCCTTGCAGCGCCCGACGAAGCGGTAGAAGTCGCCGCTCTCGGCAATCTCGAACAGGTCGCCGGTGCGGAACCAGCCGTCGTCTGTGAAGGCTTCGGCGGTTCGGTCAGGCGCGTTGTGATAGCCCTCGAACAAGGTCGGCCCGCGGATCTGCAGTTCGCCGGATACGCCGTCTTCCTCGATCGGATCGCCGCCGCCGGGCGGGACGAGCCGGCTTTCGATATTGGGCGCGCGGCCCTCGCCATAGGGGCGCTGATAGGTGCC
>JALDYH010000225.1:0-6162 GCA_032154175.1 Sphingopyxis sp.
CGCGCGACGGTCTTCATGTGCTTGAAGCGCCATTCCTGGAAATAATATTCGAGCGCCGTGATCTTCTCGGCGAGCGTATAAAGGTCCCAATGCCGCTCGGGGTCGGTGTAGATCGCGAGCCACGCTTTTTCGACCGCTTCGGACGCTTCATAGGGCTTCGTCCAGTCGCGTTCCAGATGACCGGCGGGAATGTCGAAACCGCGCCGCGCTAGCAGTCGCAGCAGTTCGTCGTAAAGCGACGGCGCCTCGAACGCCGCGCGCAGTCTTTCAGTCGCTTGCGAGTCGTCCTTATGGACGATCATCATATCCTCGCGCTTGTTGCCGAGCAGATATTCGAGCTCGCGATATTGCTGCGACTGAAAGCCCGACGCGCGGCGCAGAAAGCCGCGAAAGGTCAGGAAATCATGCGGGGTCAGTGTCGCGAGCACTTCCCAGCTGTGGATCATATGCCGCTGGATCGTCGCGATGCGGTCGAGCCCCTTGCCCGCGATCTCCAGCCGGTCGGCCTTGATCGCGTCATGGACGATCCGGCCTTCATGCAAGACGAGCTTGAGCCACAGCTCCATCGTCTGGTGCATGATGATGAACAGCATCTCGTCGGGCTTGTCCGACACCGGCACCTGCGCCGACAGCAATTGCGCGGTTTGCAGGTGGCGAGCATAGGTCAGGCCATTGTCCCACTGGATCGTCTCGCCGTCGATCTCGGTCTCGAAGATGTCGGTGCCGCCGTCACTCGTCTGCCTGATCATTGTGCCGCCTCTCCGCTTGCCGGCCCCGGTCGAACGGGTAGCAGGCACCCTTCATAGGCTAGATCGCCGTGCCAGGCATCTCCGGGTTCGAGAGCCGGTTCGGCCGCAATTTTCCGGTAGACGCTCGCAAAGTCGGTTTCCTCGGTCGCGCGCAGCAATTCCTTGAATCCTTCGACCACAAAATATGTCTGCTGGAACTCGTCGAAATGATATCGCGTCCGCATCACCCGCTCGATATCGAGCCAGATGCGCCGCGGCGCTGGTGCGGTCACCGCCGACACGGTCTCGGCAAGGCTCGACATCAGCCCGCCCCCAAAGGCGCGCAGTTCGCCATCCTCGACCACCAGCCCGAACTCGACCGTGTAGAGCCACAAGCGTCCCAGATAGTCCGATGCTCCAAGCTTCTCGGCGCGCAGGCCCGCTTGGCCATAAGCAACGAGGAAGTCGGAGAAAGCGGGATCGGTGAGCATCGGAATATGGCCAAATATGTCGTGAAACATATCGGGCTCTTCGCTGTAGGCGATCTGCTCGGGCGGGCGGACGAAGTTGGCGGCGGGAAAGCGCTTGTTCGCCAGATGCTCGAAGAAAGGTTCGTTCGGGATCCAGCCGGGCACGGCGACGACCTCCCACCCCGATGCGGGCTTCAGCAGCGCGTTGAGTTCGGCGAAATCGGGAACGCCGGGTTTCAGCTTGCGCAGGATGTCGAGGCCATCGAGGAACGACCGGCAGGCGTAGCCGTCGAGCGCCGCCGATTGCTGAGCGAACAAAGTCCGCCACGTCGCATGCTGCTCGGCGGTGAAGGCCACCCAGTTTTGCGGCATCGTCCAATCGGCCGCGACACCTTCGGGCGGTGCGTCGAATATATGTGTCGCGGCCATAGGTCTCTCTCCAAACCTTCGGGTGCAAGAGATAGCGCGAGGCCGAGCGAACATTGTGCGGATTTCGCACCGGCAGACCGCGCAAAATCCAATATCGTTCTGGAAAACATCATATTTGCAGGAATATGTTCTTCCAGTTAGGATGAATCGTCCCGACTATGGCCAAAACCCGATACAGGACGGAACGCATGGACAAGCTCGACTGGAAGATCATCGCCGAACTCGAACGCGACGGACGGCAATCCTACGCTGACCTTGGCGAGCTGGTAAGTCTCTCCAAGTCGCCCTGCTGGTCGCGGGTCAAGAATCTCGAGGAAAGCGGCGTCATCGAGGGTTATGCCGCGCGACTCGACCCGATCGCGATCGGCCTGGCGGTACAGAGCTTCGTCGAGGTCCAGATCCGCTTCGACGCGCATGCCGACTTCGAAGCTGCGGTGCTCGCGCATCCCGCCGTGGTCGAATGCCATACCACCGCGGGCGAGAGCGACTATATGCTCAAGATCTTCGCGCGCTCGGCCGACCATCTCGACGAGCTGCTCCGTCACAACCTGTCCAAGCTGCCCGGCGTTCAGCGACTGAAGACGGTCGTGTGCCTCAAGACGATCAAGCGGCACGGGAACCTCGCCGAATGGGCCCGCACGACCGAGGGCCGCGACCGCACCGGTTGATCGCGCGGAACGGTTGCCGTTGTCCCGACTGCGCCCTACTCCCACCCGATGACCGAAATCATTCTCCACGGCTTCTGGCGTTCGAGCGCCGCCTATCGCGTCCGCATCGCGCTCGCGCTCAAGGGGCGCGCCTATCGCCAGAAACCGGTCGACCTGCTTGCCGGCGAACAGCACCGCGACACCTATGCAGCGATCGCGCCGCATCATCTCGTCCCGACGCTCGAACATGATGGACAGGTGCTGATCGAAAGTCCCGCCATCCTCGAATGGATCGACGCGAAATGGCCCGAACCGGCGCTGCTTCCTGCCGACATCGACGAAGCGGCAATCGTGCGCAGCATGGCGGCGCTTATCGCCTGCGATATTCATCCGCTCAACAATTTGCGGGTACTCAATGCGATCCGCGGCGATTTCGAAGCGACCAATCCGCAAGTAAAAACATGGATAGTGCGCTGGATCGTTCAGGGTTTTTCGGCACTCGAAGCACTCGTCGCGCAGCATGGCGGGCGCTTTGCCTTCGGCGATACGCCGACGCTGGCGGATTGTTATCTGGTACCGCAACTCGATAGCGCCGAGCGTTACAAGGTTGACCTGGCCCCATTCCCGCGGCTTCGCGCCGCCGGCGAAGCAGCGCGCGCCCTACCCGCGATAGCCGACGCCCGCCCCGAATTGCAGGAAGGCGCACCCTGACGCCATATCCCGGGGCTCTTCCACCGCCTTGCTATTAAAGAGAACCGCTTGCGGGGCGGGTAGCGGCAGGTTCAGGCCCCCGGCGGGATGCCAGTCGGGATCAGGAACAGTGGCAGGATGCGTGCGATCAAATCGCGCATTGCGTCATCGGACTGGTCGAGCATGCCGCGTACATGCGGGCCGATCAGCGCATCGCCGAACGCGCTGACCGCCATCAACAGCACCGCCGCGCGGACGCGGTCGGGGGCGGCATCGTCGGTCGACTGGCCGACGATCGCCTCGACCAGCCCGCGGACCGCTTCGCGCACGGGTTCCAGATGTTCGACATCACCCGACAGGATGATCCACGCCGCAAGCTGCCCGGCGCCGCCCTTGTCGAACGCATCGAACACCCGGTCGGCAACGGTTCGCGGCGCCGCGGCATCGGTCTTGAGCAATTCGACAACATTATCGAGCGCCGTGGTCAGATCAGCCACCATCGATCCCATCAGCGCCGATTGCAAACCCGCCGCCGAGCCAAAATGGTGCAGCACATTGGCGTGCGACATACCGATTTCTTGACCGACATTTGCCAGCGTTACCGCTGCGGGCCCACCCGCGAGGAGCAGCCGGCGCGCCGCTGCCAGCCCCTCTTCGCGAACCTCCGCGCCCGCACGCTTGCGCCGCTTCTGGTGCGGTCGCGCTTGCTTGTACATGCGATCATCCTCTGCAGCCGCCGCGCCCCGCGAAAGCCTTCTGCCCGAAGGCCTTACCGGAAAGCGGTCGATTGTCATCAAACTATCCGCCCTTGCCCCTATTTCGGAGTCATGATATAAACATTGATGTTAATGTAACTTGAGTCGCTGAAAGGTTGCACCATGTCCACTCCCCTCCGCACGCCCGACGATATTCGAATTGAAAAACGCGATCTCAAATTCGGACGCGACCTGCCGCCACCGCGCTGGTGGCACAGTGGAGATCCCGGCCGCACCGCCTTTTTCAACGCGCTATCGTCCACCTTCCCGGTCGGCGAAAAATTCTTCATGACCGCGGTGCGCCATTATCGCGCGGAGACACCGCAGCCTCTGCGCGGCCAGATCGATGATTTTCTTTATCAGGAATCGATGCACACGCGCGAACATGTCGTGTTCAATCGCCAAGCCGAGGATGCCGGTTTCGATATCACATCGGCCGAGGACCGGGCCCGCCGGACGATCGTCTGGGCCAAACGCCGTTCGCCAATCCAGCAGCTCGCCGCAACCTGCGCCCTCGAACATTTCACCGCGACGCTCGCGCATGATGCACTGGCGAACCCGGAGCATCTGGGCGGCGCGGTCGACGAGGCACAACAACTGTGGCGCTGGCACGCGATCGAAGAAATCGAACACAAGGCGGTGGCGTTCGACACCTATCTCCACGCAGCCCGCGCCATGACCCCGCTCCGCCGCTGGCTCAAGCGCAGCACGGTGATGTGCGTCACCACGATGCGCTTCCACTATGTCATCTTTCGCAACACAGCCGACCTTCTGCGTCAGGACGGACGGAACGACTGGACCACGTGGAAAACGCTGCTGGCCTGGCTCTATGGACGCCACGGCCTGATGCGCGCGCTGCTAAGCGGTGTCTTCACCTATATGAAACCGGGCTTCCATCCGTGGGAAGTCGACGACCGCCCGCTGCTCGAAGAAGCGCTCCGTCTGCTCGAAAGCGCAAAGCCGAAGGGAATGGCGGCGTGAGGCCGCTCGCTCTCGCCCTCGCGGCGGCGGCGACCTTCGCAATACCCACCACGGTGCTGGCTGCCGATATCACCGGTGTCTGGGCCACGGGCACCGAAGGCGGACGGGTCGAAATATACCGGTGCGGCAAGCTGTTGTGCGGGCGGGTCGTCGATGCCAGCCGCCTGCGCGCCAATCCCGATCTGCGCGATGTACGCAATTCGGACGCCAGGTTGCGCCAGCGCAAATTGAAGGGGCTCGTCGTCTTGAACGGCTTCGCCGGGGGGCCTCGCGAATGGAAAGGCGGCCCGGTCTATGATCCCGAAACGGGCGACGGCGCGCCAAGCGGACAGCTCAAGCTGCTCGCAAACGGCAAGCTCGAACTCAAGGGCTGTGTCGCTTTTTTCTGCCGCACCAAGATCTGGAGCCGCGCGAGCTAGCAGGCGATCCGTCGCCGGGTCAGTGTTTCAGATACTGGCTCGGCGGCACGCCGAATGCGCGGCGGAACATTGCGGCGAAACCGCTGGGGCTGTCATAACCGACGTCATAGGTAACCTGCGTGATCGACGCCCCCGCGGCGAGCAAAGACAGCGCCTCCATCAACCGGACCTGCTGCCGCCAGACGGCAAGCCCCATCCCTGTCTCCTGCTTGAAGGTGCGCGTGAAGGTCCGCCGCCCCATCGCCGCGAGCGCTGCCCAATCATCGATATCGCGGGGATCGGACGGATCGGCGATGATCGCGTTGCAGACGCGCAGCAAGCGCGGATTGGACGGCATAGACACCTGATAGGGGGCATTGGGCATCCGCCCGATCTCGTCGAGCAGCAGTGCGATGATCCGCCCTTCGCGTCCGTCGATGTCGTACAATGCAGGAAAATCGACCACCTCGAGGATCAGCGACTTCACCAGGTTCGACACCTCGAAGACGCGGCACGCCTTGCCATGCTCGCCGCGCCCGCACGGCAGGTAGAGCGTCCGGAGCGACACCGGACCGCGGCAGGCCACTTCATGCCGCGTCCCGGCAGGTAGCCAGACGGCGCGCTGCGGCGGGATCACGAAACTCGTCTCGGGCGTGCGCACCGACATCACTCCGGCCGAGGCATAAAGGATCTGGATATGATCGTGGCTGTGCATCGGATCGATGAAGCCGGCAGGATATTCATCCTGCAGCGCAATGACCGGGCGGTCGCTCGTCAGGACATCGACACTATGCTTCATGGCCCAATCCTCACAAGTATCAGACAACTGCACAATATAGGCCTTGCGTACGACTGGCCAGCAATGATCGGGGCGCTGGCCTGTCCGGCGCGGTGATTGGCCCGATCGGGCGATAGATGCGGCCGTGTAAAAGCTATCAGGCGATCAAGGATCGTTTCGAGAAGGATATGTCAAATATGTCAAAGGGCTTGAGCGCCGTGCAGGACGACATGGCCGACCCCGATATCCGCCGCTTTGTCGATGCGATCAACGCCGCCTATGTCGA
>JALDYH010000226.1:0-6153 GCA_032154175.1 Sphingopyxis sp.
ACCTGCTGCATGAACAGGCCGTGGAAATCGATCGGTTCGAGCAGCAGCGGCGGGAAGCCGCCGTCGCGGACGGCATCGGCAACGACGCGGCGCGCGAAGGGGAACAGGATTCTCGGGGCTTCGGCGAGGAAGAAGGGCTGCAACTGGTCGTCCGGGACGTTGCGCACGCCGAACAAACCGGCGTATTTCAGGTCGATCACGAAGCTCGTGCCCTGATCGGTCTTCGACGTCACGTCGATCTTCAGCGTCACTTCGTACAGATTGTCGCCGACGCTGTCGGCGGCGATGTTGAACTGCACATCGACCTGCGGCGCGTCCTGCCACTGATAAACCGCGGGGGCGTTCGGATTTTCGAACGACAGATCCTTCACATATTGCGAGATCAGGCCGATCGCCGGGCTCGTGTCCTCGCCATTGGGCTGCAGGGCGGGATTGTTGATGTCGGCGCTGGTCTCGTCAGCCATGATGAAGAAGCTTTCACTGAAAAGATGGAAACAATATCCGGGCCGCGGACCGTGTCGGGATCGCGGCGGACGGTTGCCGCGGCGCTTAGCAGCGCGCGGCAGCGAGCACAATGGGGCCCCGGTCCGCGCTATAGCAAAGGGCGAATCGTTGACCCGCCGCCCCGTAGCGGCCATGGCTATTTGAAACCAAGGCGCGTATCGCCTATATATTCGACTATATGTTTCCATTGCCCGCATTGGACTTTTGCCCGTGACCGCTTTTTCGATCGTCCTGCTCGCCATGATTGCCGCCTTCCTCGGCATGCGGCTCTATTCGGTGCTCGGCAAGCGCACCGGACACGAACAGGAACCCGTGCTGCCGCGCGAACGTGCTGCTGCTGCGCCGGTCCGGCTCGATGAGAGCGACGGGTCGCAGGCGGCCGGCCTCGCGCCGACCGACACGGCGGGCCTCGTCTACGAACCCGCGGCCGAAGCCGGGCTGCGCCAGCTTCTCGCCACCGACCGCAATTTCGACGCGGGCCGCTTCATGGAAGGCGCCGAGGCGGCGTATCGCATGATCCTCGAGGCCTATTGGGCGGGCGACCGCGACACGCTGCGCGACCTTTGCGACGACGACAGCTACGAAGCTTTCGCCGATGCGATCACCGCGCGCGAAGCGCGCGGCGAAAAGCTCGACAACCGCCTGATCGGCATCGATTCGGCAAAGATCACCGCGATCGAGATGAGCCGCAGCGAAGCGCGCGTCACCGTGCGTTACCACGCCGATATCAGCGCGGTCACCCGCGATGCCGACGGCAAGCTGATCGCCGGATCGATGAGCGATGCGGCGCAGACCGACGATCTGTGGACCTTCCGCCGCCAGATCGGCAGCAGCGATCCCAACTGGCTGCTCGACGAAGCCGAATCGGCCTGACCGCATGACCCTGACGGTGGGGGCGCCGCGCGCGCGCGCATTCGGATTCGCGCTGCTCGCCGCCCTGCCGCTGCTTTCGGGCTGCGCTTCGGTCGTCCCTGCGGCGGATAGCCGCCCAACGACCGCCCCGCCCGCACCGTCGCCCCCGGCTGGCACGCCGCGCCCCTATGTGCCGCGCCCGTCCGAAGGCGCCGGTGCCGCCGCCCGGCCGGTTCCCGCCACCCCGCGCGCGCCGCTTCCCGGAGCGGCCATACCGGCCGATGCGACGACCGCCGCCGCGAGCGGCGTCATCGCCGGCCCCGACTTCTCGACGCTCGGCGTGACCGCCGAACAGGCGGCAGCGGCGCTTGTCGCTTTCCGTATCAGCTGCCCCTCTGTCCAGCGCCGCGCCGATAGCAGCGGCCTGACGCAGGGCGCCGACTGGACCGAAGGCTGCACTGCCGCGAAAAGCTGGAAGGACAGCGACGCGCTCGCCTTCTTCACCAACTATTTCGGCACGGTGCAGGTCGGTGCGGGCACCGCTTTCGTCACTGGCTATTACGAGCCCGAAATCGCCGGCTCGCGCACGAAGCAGCCGGGCTATGACGTCCCCGTCTATCGCCGCCCCGCCGATCTGGTCGAAGTCGACCTGGGCCAGTTCGCCGACGATCTGAAGGGCCGCAAGATTCGCGGCCGCGTCGATGGCAGCAATTTCACGCGCTATTACGACCGCACGGCGATCGAGAGCGGCGCGCTCGACGGGCGCGGGCTCGAAATCGCCTACGCCGCCGACGCCGCCGAATTCTTCTTCCTGCAGGTGCAGGGCTCGGGGCGCCTGCGTCTTCCCGACGGCGGTATCATGCGGATCGGCTACGACACGCAGAACGGCCGCGGCTATGTCGGCATCGGCAAGCTCTTGCTCGACCGCGGCGAGTTGCAGCGCGGGCAGGCGTCGATGCAGGGCATCCTCGATTATCTCCGCGCCGACCCGGTGCGCGGCGCCGCGGTGATGAACGAGAATCCGAGCTGGGTCTTCTTCCGCGAACTCACCGGCCCCGGTCCGCTCGGCGCCTTGGGCGTGCCCGTGACCGGCCGCGCGAGCGTCGCCGCCGATCCCAAATATGTGCCGCTCGGCGCTCCCGTCTTTCTCTCGCTCGATCGCGCCGAACCAAACGGGCTATGGGTGGCGCAGGACACCGGCGGTGCGATCAAGGGCGCGAATCGTTTTGACAGCTTCTGGGGCGCGGGCGACGAGGCGCGCGCGATCGCGGGCGGCATGTCGGGGCGCGGTTCGGCGCTGCTGCTGCTTCCGCGCGCCAGCATTGCGCGGCTGATCCCGGCGCCTTGACGTGCCGCGCCGCCTCGCCCCCGAGGAAAGCGCGCTGTGGAAAAAGGTCGCAGCGACGGTAAAGCCGCTGCCCAAGGCGAAGGCGCCGCTCGCGCCCACCGCCCCGCCGACCGTCAGTCCGCCGAAACCGACCCCGCGCAGCACCGCAGCCCCGGCGGCCGCGCCGCGACCCGCGACGAAGCTCCCGCCGCCGCGCCGCACGCACCAGGCGGCGACGCTCGACGGTCATTGGGATCGGCGCCTGCGCAAGGGTCTTGTCCGCCCCGACATGAGCATCGACCTTCACGGCCATACGCTTGCCTCGGCGCAGGCGCTGCTCGACGAGGCGATCGGGCGCGGGCTGATGCGCGGGGCGCGCGTGCTGCTGGTGGTGGCGGGACGCCTGCGTCCGGGTGCCGACCGCCTGCCGCAGATGCACGGCGATCCGCGCCCGCGCGGCGCGATCCGCGCGTCGCTGCCCGACTGGCTCGCCTATTCGCCCTACGCCGACCAGATCGTCGCGCTCCGTCCCGCGCATATCAGCCATGGCGGTGCGGGCGCGGTCTATGTGATCCTGCGCCGCGCCCGAGAAGATTAGGCGCGACGACTAAAGGAAAACGCGCATCAATATGCCGCGATAGATGGCGGCGAGCTTGTGCAAATCCTCGACCGCCACCGCCTCGTCGAGCTTGTGCATCGTCGCATTGGTCAGCCCGAATTCGACCACCGGGCAGAGAGCATGGAGGAAGCGCGCGTCGGAGGTGCCGCCGGTCGTCGACATCTCCGCCGTCACGTCGGTTTCGGCATGGATCGCCTCGGCAACCAGCTCGGACAGCTCGCCCGGCGGGGTCAGGAACGCTTCGCCCGAAATCTTGCCGAGCACCTTGGCATTCGGCTCGACCTCGTGCGCGATCCGCTCGATCATCGCGACAAGGTCGGCGCCCTTGTGCCGGTCGTTGAACCGGATCGACAGCCGTGCGCGGGCGGAGGCGGGGATGACGTTGGTCGCGCCGTTGCCGACGTCGATGTCGGTGAATTCGATGTTCGACGGCTGGAACCAGTCGTTGCCCGAATCGAGCACCACCGCATCGACCGCGGCCAGGATCTTGACCAGCTTGGGAATCGGATTGTCGGCGAGGTGCGGGTAGGCGACATGCCCCTGCGTCCCCGGGACGTCGATCCAGATGTTGACCGAGCCGCGCCGCCCGATCTTCACCATGTCGCCGAGCCTGTTCACCGACGTGGGTTCGCCGACGACGATCATGTCGGGCTTCACGCCGCGCGCATCCATATGCTCCATCAGCGCGCGCGTGCCGAAGATCGCGGGACCTTCCTCGTCGCCGGTGATGATCAGGCTGATCGTCCCAGCCTCGACCGGGGTCACGGCCGCTGCCGCAACGAACGCCGCGATCGAGCCCTTCATATCGACCGCGCCGCGGCCATAGAGCAGGTCGCCGCGCACCTCGGGAGAAAAGGCGTCGCCGGTCCAGCCGACGCCCGGGGGCACGACGTCGAGGTGCCCGGCAAAGCCGAAATGTTTCGGGCCTTTTCCTGTCCGCACCGCGAGCAGATTCTCGACCGGCCCATCGGGCTCGATCCCGTCGATGAAGCGCTCGACGGTAAAGCCGAGCGGGATCAGCGCCGCCTCCAGCGTGTCGAACACGGCGCCCATGGCGGGGGTGATGCTCGGCGCAGCGATCAGCGCCCTGGCCAGCTCTACGGGATCGACGGTGATGCTCATGCCGTTCCCTTACCCCCTCGCCCGCGCCCAAGTCGAGGCTTTGCATCGTATCGCTTTTGTGCGAAACAAAGGAAGAACAAATCCGCGAGGACTGCCATGCCCAAGCTCGATCTCGACACGATACCGCAAACCAACACGACGGGCTATCCCGCGCCCTATGATGCACCGGTGCAGGGCCGCTGGTACCGCCGTCTCGCACCGCCGACGGGCCTCAGCGATTTTGCCGCGAGCCACGTCGTGCTCAAACCCGGCGCCTGGTCGTCGCAGCGCCACTGGCACGACGGCGAGGACGAGATGCTGGTGATGCTATCGGGCGAGGCGGTGCTGGTCGAGGATGATGGCCGCTGGCCGATGCGCGCCGGCGACATCGCCGTCTGGCCCAAGGGCAACACCAACGGCCATCATCTGGTCAACGAATCGGATGCCGACTGCGTTTTCGTCGCATTGGGCGGCGGCAAGAAATACGACACCGGCGGGGGCTATTCGGACATCGACATGCTGTTCACGCCCGACGGCTATTTCCACAAGGACGGCACGCCCTATCCGACGACGCGGATTCCTTAATCGGCCTTGTGGTTTTGGCGGCTGGGGGGGGAGTTGCCGTTTCCCTATTCGTCATCCCGGGCTTGACCAGGGACCCGCCTTCCTTTCTCGCTGGCCGTGAAAAGACAAGGCAGGCCCCGGATCAAGTCCGGGGTGACGATGTTATAGAGAGGTCCGCAACCGCTAGCCGACCGCAGCCTCACCCCTCGACCGGCCCCTCGAACTTCTCGATGATCCAGTCTTCGGCCTGCGCGCCGCCGATCCATTCCTGCATGCACGGATGGCTGATTACCGCCTGCGCATAGGCGGCGGCAAAGCGCGGCAGCGGGATCGAGTAAGTGACGAAGCGCGTCACCACCGGCGCGAACATGATGTCGGCCGCCGACCATGTGCCGAACAGATAGTCGCCTTCGCCCCCGAAGCGCGCACGCGCCTCGGCCCAGATCTGGAAGATGCGCACCACGTCGGCCTGCACTTCGGGCAGCAGTTCGGCGGGCGGATAGATGCGGCGGATGTTCATGCTGTGATTGCGGCGGAGCGCGGCGAAGCTCGAGTGCATTTCGGCCGCCATCGACCGTGCCATCGCGCGTGCGGCCATATCCTCGGGCCAGAAACCCTTCGTCCCGCCGGTCTTCTCGTTGAGATAATCGATGATCGCGAGGCTGTCCCACACGACGATATCGTCGCCGTCCCAAAGGATGGGCACCTTGCCGCCCGACGGCGCGAACTCGTCGCCCTCGCGCCGGTTCGACCAGTCCTCGTCGTAGAGCGGGACGGTGACTTCCTCGAACGGCAGGCCGCTATGCTTGACCGCCAGCCAGCCGCGCAAGCTCCAACTCGAATAGGCCTTGTTACCGAGGAAGAGTTTCATGCGTTGTCCTTTTGTCCCCTCCCCGCTTGCGGGAGGGGAAAGCTGGCGTCAACTCTCGACCGCCTCGAGCACCGCGGTGCGCAGCTCGGCGATGCCCATGCCCTTTTCGCTGCTCGTCGCGATCACTTGCGGGTGCGCGGCGGGGTGCTTGCGGGCTTCGGCCTCGGTCGCGGCCTGCACCGCTTCGAGTTCGGTCGCCTTGATCTTGTCGGCCTTGGTCAGGACGATGCGATAGCTGACCGCCGCGGTGTCGAGCATTTCGAGCACGTCGCGGTCGACATCCTTGATCCCGTGGCGGCTGTCGATCAGCACCAA
>JALDYH010000036.1:0-31347 GCA_032154175.1 Sphingopyxis sp.
CGAGCGCGGTCGCGCCGGCCTGGATCGACATGCGCCCCGCGACCTGGCTCATCGGTTTCAGGAGCGGCAGGCCGCCGTGCGGGCTGGTGACGGTTTCATAGGCGATGCACACCGCCCCCGATTTCATCAGGTCGCGCGTCTGGTCGGGATCGGGCGCGAGATGGAGATAGGTGTAGAGGATCTGGCCGGGGCGCAGCATCGCGCGTTCGACGGGCTGGGGTTCCTTGACCTTCACGACCATCTCGCAGGTCGCGAAGATTTCTTCGGCGGTCTGTACGATCTCGGCACCCGCCTCGACATAATAGCGGTCGTGCGCGCCGATGCCTTCGCCCGCGCCGGTCTGGACGAGGACGCGGTGGCCGTGAACGACGAGTTCGCGCACGCTTTCGGGGGTCAGGCCGACGCGATATTCGTGATTCTTGATTTCCTTGGGGGTGCCGATGATCATGGTCGCTCTCCGGATATGATGTCATCGGCGATCGACTATCGCCGCCGAAAACTTGTCGGCGCTTTTAGCAGAAAACGGGTGCGAGATGCTTGCATATCCTCCGTAGATTCGCGACATGCTTGCACGATTTTTGCGTGAGATAAGCCAAAGGCGCACAATGATTGACCGGATCGACGTCAAGCTGCTCGACTTGCTGCAACGAAGTGGCCCGCGCCCCGCCGCCGAGCTGGGCGATGCTGTCGGGCTGTCGGCATCGGCCTGCCACCGGCGCATCCGCGCGCTCGAAGCGGCGGGGATCATCACCGGCTACACCGCAAGGCTCGACCCCGAAAGCATCGGCCTCGGCCTCGATGTGTTTGTCGACATCAGCCTGACCTCGCAGAGCGAGGAAGCCCTGACCGCGTTCGAAAGCGCGGTGAAGAGTTTCGACGAGATTCTCGAATGCCAATTGCTGTCGGGGGCGTCGGATTACCGGCTGCGCGTCGCGGCGCGCAACGTCGCCGATTTCGACCGGTTGCATCGCCATTGCCTGTCGCGCCTGCCCGGCGTCGCGGCGATGCACAGCGCCTTTGCGCTGCGCACGATCAAGGCGTTCGAGGGCTATCCGGTGCCCTCCCGGTCTGCGGGCGCCGAGGGCAAGACCCCGGCTTCGGGTTAACACCGCTTTTACCATTTCTATCGCATATCCCGTTCACCAGTTTCATGGGACGCATGCGGGCGGCAGACCCGTGCGCCTTTTGGGTCGATCAGGGAAGCCAAGATCATGGTGAAGGAAAATCCGATTCATAAGCAGCAGATCGATCCGGTTCCGATGGCCGATCGCTTTCCCTATTACGATCTCGACGGACGCCTTGTCGCCAATGCGGCCGAAATTCACAGCATCATCGCCGGCCGCGAGGAAGCGATCGCCGCGGCCTATTGGAACGCATTCAACGCCCTGCCCACCGTCGACCGCCGCGTCGAGGGCGAATTGTTCGAATCCTATGTCCGGGGCAGCGCGCGCCACACCCTGGCCAAATATGCCGACGCCGCCGGGCAGGAAGTCGCGACGATCGCATGCCAGAACGCACATATGGCGCGACGCGTGAAGCTGCCGCTCGCATCGGTGATGTCGTGCATCGCCGAAAGCCAGCGGCTGACCATAGAATATGTCGTCGAAGCCTGTTTCGGCGATGCCGAACGGCTGGCGCGGCTGACGAGTGCGGTGAACCGGCTCGCGCTGCTCGAATTCGACATCATGCACCGCTATGCGAAAAAGCTCGACCGCGCGGTGATCTCGGGCGAGCGGCAGACGCTCGCGGGCGACTTCGACCGCTCGATCGCCTCGCTCGTGCAGGATACCGACGGAGTGCGCGAACAGCTCGCCAAGCAGGCGGCATCGGCCGACCAGGCGGCAAAAGGCATGATCGCCAAGACCAGCGAAGTCGCCGCGGCATCCGAGCAATCGGCGATGGCGATGCGCGAGGCTGCCTCGACCGCCGCGGGCCTGATCCGCGCGATCGAGGATGCGCGCAGCGAGGTCGAAGCCTCCGCCAGCGTCGCAACGCGCGCGTCGGAACAGGCAGGCGAAGCCGTCGCCATGTCCGAAACGCTGTCGCACCATGCCGAATCGATCGAATCGATCCTGGGCCTGATCCGCGAAATCGCGGGGCAGACCAACCTCCTGGCGCTCAACGCCACGATCGAAGCGGCGCGCGCAGGTGAATCGGGCCGCGGCTTTGCCGTCGTCGCGCAGGAGGTGAAAAGCCTCGCCAACGAAACCGCGCGCGCGACCGACGATATCGCGGGCAAGATCACCGCGATCCAGCAGGCGACGCGCGGATCGGTCAGCGCGAACCAGTCGATCCAGGCAACGATCGTCGAGGTGCAGACGTCGGCACAGCGTATTCGCGATGCGATGGACGCGCAGGCGCAGACGGTCACATCGATCACCGCCGCCGTCGACGAGACCGCGCTCGCCGCCGATTCGATGTCGTCGACGATCGCAAGCATCCGCAACGATTCGGGCATGGTCGCAAGCGAGATAAGCGTGCTGAGCCAGGAATTCGCCAAGATGGGCGGGCGGCTGCAGCAACTGGAACAGGCCGCGAGCGAATTCAGCCGCCGCGTGGCGTAGCACGGCCGCTTCCCCTGCTTGGCAAGCCCCGCGTCGCTGCCTAAGGCGGGGGCATGACCACGCATATCCTGATCACGGGCGCGAGCCGCGGCATCGGCGCCGCGATTGCCGAAGCCCTCGCCACCGATGTGACGAAGGTCGTGGCGCTGTCGAGCACCGATGGCGACCTTGCCGACCCCGCCACCCCCGACCGGCTGTGGCAGGCGAGCCTCGACCGGCTGGGCGGCCGCATCGACGTGCTCGTCAACAACGCCGGAGTGTTCGAAGCCAATCCGGTCGATGGCGGTGACGCCGACTGGCTCGCGAACTGGAACCGAACGATGCAGGTCAATCTGACTGCGAGCGCGCTGCTCTGCCGCCGCGCGGTGCTGCACTGGCAGGAGCGCAAGGCGGAAGGCCGCATCGTCAACATCGCAAGCCGTGCCGCCTATCGCGGCGACAGCCCCGCGCACTGGCATTATGCGGCATCCAAATCGGGCATGGTGGCGATGACCAAGACGATCGCGCGCGCCTATGCGAAGGACGGCATCCTCGCCTTCGCGATCTGCCCCGGCTTCACGATGACCGGAATGGCGGACGATTATCTCGCGAGCCGCGGCGGCGACAAATTGCTCGCCGACATTCCGCTCGGCCGTGTGGCCATGCCGGACGAAGTCGGCGAGATGGCGCGCTGGTGCGCGCTCGGTGCCCCGGCGTCGATGACCGGCGCGGTGCTCGACGTGAACGGCGCAAGCTATGTTCGTTAGACGATGAGCTGGATCGTTTCGCTCCCCTGCACGCGCGCCGAGGCCGAAGCGCTTTCAGGCGAGATTCCCGAACTCGACGCGCTGCCCGAAGCGCCCGTCGTCGTCACGCGCGAGATCAACGAGGATGCCGGCCTCTGGCAGCTCGACGCCTATATCGACAACAAGCCGGGTGCGGCGCTGCTCAAACTGTTGCAGTCATTCGTACCCAGCGCCAAGGGCAAGACGCCCACGGTCGAGGAGCTACCCGAAGAGGATTGGGTGACGCTGAGCCAGCAGGGGCTGGAGCCGGTGCAGGCGGGGCGCTTCTTCGTCCACACGAGCAGCTATGCCGACCGCGTGCCCGCGGGCAGCACGCCCTTCCTGATCGACGCGAGCCAGGCGTTCGGTACCGGCGGGCACGACACGACCGCGGGCTGCCTGGCGATGCTCGACCGGCTGGCGCGGCAGGGCGCAAGCCCGCGCAATATTGCCGACATTGGCACCGGCACGGGCCTGCTCGCGTTCGCCGCTATGGCGCTGTGGCCGCGCGCGAAGACGATCGCGTCGGACATCGACCCCGCGAGCATTTTCGTGACGCGCGACAATGCGGAGATCAACGACGTGCCGCTCGGGCGCGGTGGCGGACGGCTCGCGCTCGCCGTCGCGCCGGGAACCGATCATCCGGCGATCCGCCATCGCGCGCCCTATGATCTCGTCGTCGCGAACATCCTTGCGGGGCCGCTCATCACCCTTGCCCCTGATATCGCCGCGGCGACCGCGCCGGGCGGCCATGCGATCCTCGCAGGCCTCATCGCGCGCCAGATGGAGCCCGTGCTAGCCGCCTATCGCGCGCAGGGTTTCCGGCTTGCGGCGCGCGGCGGCAGCGCCGAATGGCCATGCCTGTTGCTGATCAAACGCCACCGTTACGGTTGGCGCCGCAAGGAACGCGCGTTCCACCGCGCGAACCCGTCGGATGCAAGCTTCGGAAGCTGGTAAGCTAAACGCTGGAAATATCCCGGTGATTTGATAGTCTGACGCGAGCTACCGGGAGAAATCGGCTATGGGCCTGTTTGCCGCAATCGCCTTGCTCGCTGCCATGCCCGCCGCCGGCGCAGACCCCGATACCATCGTCGTGACCGGCATTCCCGCGACCCATGACGAAGCCCGCAAGCGCGCGCTGGAATTTGTCCGCCGGACAGGTGTCGCCGAACTGCGGCCGATCGCACGCTGGATCGCCCCGGTCTGCCCACATATCGTCGGCCTCGACGATTCCGTGGCCGCCATCGTCGAAAACCGCGTTCGCGAAGTCGCCGCAGCCGCTGGCGCACGGGTGGCACCGGCGGGCTGCGACACCAATATCGCCATCGTCTTCACGTCGAACGGCGGCGGCCTGACGCGTGCGATGTTGCGCAAATCGCCCACGCAACTGAACGAATTGTCGCCATCGGCACGCAAACGGACCGCGCACGGCGACGACGCGATCCGCTGGTGGTACAGTACGCGCATACAGAGCCGCGATCATGCATCGGCCTCGACCGCGCCGCTGCCATGGGCGGTCGGGCATAGCGAAGGCGGCGGGCCGGTCATCAACGGCGCAGGCCCGACCTTGTCGCACTATGGATCGAGCCTCGTCAGTACGCAGGCAGTGCGCGCGCTGACCGCCGCGACGGTCGTGATCGATGTCGAAAAGGCCAACGGCACGCCGCTCGATGCCGTCGCTTCCTTCGCCGCGATGGTGGCGATGGCGGAAATGGACAGCGACCCGCCGCCGCCCGGAAACTCGATCCTTGCGCTGTTCGATGGCGAGGACGATCGACGCGCGCTGTCGAGAGAGGATCAGGCACTGCTGCGCGCCATCTATAGCCTGCCGCCCGACCGCGAAGCCCATCAGCACCGCCGCCAGCTGGTTACGGCGATCGCGAAGCCCATGCGCGAGGATTGACCCGGCAATGGGCCCGCTCGCCGCCCTCGCCCTGCTCGCCGCCGCCCCCGTAGCCAGCGACGATCCCGATGCGATCATCGTCACCGGCACCCCCGTCACCCGCGAAGAAGCGAAAAAACGCGCGGCCGAATATGTGCGGCGTACCGGGGTGGCGCAGCTGAAGCCCCTTGCCCGGTGGATCGACCCCGTGTGCCCGCGCACGGTTGGAGTCGACGATGCGGTCGCGGCCATCGTAAACGCACGCGTCCGCACGGTCGCCACGGCTGCAGGCGCGCCTGTCGCCCCCGCGGATTGCCGTGCCAATATCGTCATCGCCTTCAGCGCGGACGGTCGAAGCCTCGCGCGCGCGGTACGCCGCAAGGCGCCCGACCAGTTCGCCGAACTGGCGCCGGTAGCGCGCGATCGCGTGCTCGACGGGAGCGCCGCGATCCGCTGGTGGTATACCACGCGCGACGAAAGCCGCGACGGGATGCCGATCAGCGACTTTTACGTGAAGCTCTACAACAGCAGCGTCGTCAGCACGCAGGTCGTGCGCGCGTTGCAGTCCGCAACCGTCGTCATCGACGTCGGGCAGGCCGACGGCACGCCGCTCGATGCCGTCGCTTCCTATGCCGCGCTGGTTGCGCTCGCCGAGTTCCGGAGCAACCCGCCACCACCGAAAGATTCGATTCTGGCGCTGTTCGACAGCGAGGCGGATCGCCGCGACCTGTCGAGCCACGATGCGGCACTCTTGCGCGGAATCTATGCCGTGCCGCCCGATCGCGAAGCCTATCAGCAGCGGCGCCAGCTGGTATCGACGATACGCAAAAGCAGCGAGTGAGCCTCAGCCGCTCTTCGCGAGTGCATATTCCTGCGAACCGCGCGTGATCACCTCATCTTCCGGCAGGAAATCGGCGATGGGGATCGGCGGCAGCGCGGCATTTTTCGCATAGAGCGGCGCGAAATCGGTGTTCACCGTGGTGTCGAGCAACTGCCCCAAGCTGTCGATGACGAAATAATTCTGCTGGAAATCGTCGATCCGGTAATCGGTGCGCATCACGCGCGCGAGGTCGAAACCGATGCGGTTCGGGCTGTCCGAATCGAGCGCGAAAACGCTTTCGGCAAAGGAAGACACGATGCCCGCGCCATAGATGCGCAGGCCGCCGGCTTCGCGGATCAGGCCGAATTCGACCGTATACCAATAGAGCCGGGCGAGCTGTTTGAGCGCGTCGAATTTGAGGCTGCGCAGCCCGCCTTCGCCGTAGGCGACCATATAATCGGCGAACACCGGGTCGGCGAGCATCGGGACATGGCCGAAAACGTCGTGGAAAACGTCGGGTTCCTGCAGATAGTCGAGCTGTTCAGGCGTGCGGATGAAATTGCCCGCGGGAAAGCGCCGGTTCGCGAGATGATCGAAAAATACCTCGTCGGGGACGAGTCCCGGAACCGCGATCACCTGCCACCCCGTCGCCGCCATCAACCGCGCGTTGAGTTCGCGATAATCGGGAATGCCGGGCTTTTCGAGGCGCAGCACGTCGATTCCGCGCAGGAAAGCGTCGGCCGCCCGGCCGGGGAGCATGTCGGACTGGCGCGCGAACAGGCGGTCCCACATCGCATGCTCGTCGGCGGTGAAGGCGTCCCAATTTTGCGATATCGTCCAGTCGGCCGCGGCACCCGGCGGCGGCGTGTCATGGACGTGGGTAAACTGGCTTTCCATGGGCACGCTTCTATCATCAAAATGGTTTCAAGTGAAACTTTATTCGCCGATCGCCACCACCTGCGTTGCGAGCCGGTCGACCTCGGCGCGGTCGTGGCTGACGTAGAGGATCGGCAGTTTGAGCTCGTCGCGAATCCGTTCGATCACCGCCATGATATCGCCGCGCCGCGCCGCGTCGAGCGACGACAGCGGCTCGTCCATCAGCAGGATTTCGGGGCCTGCGAGAAGCGCGCGACCTATCGCGACGCGCTGCGCCTCGCCGCCCGAAAGGCTGTGCGGCCAGCGATCGAGCAGGTGGCCGATGCCGAGAAACCGGGTCGCCTCGTCGAGGCTCATCCAGCGATTGGCCGACTCGGCGAGATCATGCCCGTAGGTGAGGTTCGCGCGGACGCGGCGATGAGGAAAGAGGCGACCGTCCTGGAAAACATAGCCGACGCGGCGCGCCTCGGGCGGCAGGTCGGTGGCGCCATCGAACAGGATGCGTTCGCCGATCCGGATATGGCCGCGATCGGGCCGCAGCAATCCGGCGACCATGTTCAGCACGCTCGTCTTGCCCGCGCCCGAGGGCCCGAACAGCGCGGTCAGGCCGGGCCCCGCGGTGAAACGCGCGGCGATCGTCCGGTTGCCGAGGCGGCGGGTGACGTCGATATCAATCGTCATCGCGCTGCCTTTCACGATGGGTGCGACGCACCAGCCATTCGGACAGGATCAGCGCCCCGAGCGACAGCGCGACCGACAGCAGCGCGAGACGCGTCACCATCGCCTCGCCGCCGGGCACTTGCAGCGCCGAGTAGATGGCGAGCGGCAGCGTGCGCGTTTCGCCCGGAATGTTCGATACGAAGGTGATCGTCGCGCCGAACTCGCCGATCGAGCGCGCGAAACCGAGCACCAGCGCCGCGAGCACGCCGGGGAGCGCAAGCGGCAGGCTGATCGTGCGGAAGGCGTGCCAGCGCCCGGCGCCGAGCGTGCGCGCCGCGCCCTCGAGCCGCCGGTCGATCCCCTCGATCGACAGCCGCATCGCGCGCACCATCAGCGGCAGCGCCATGATCGCGGCGGCAAGCGCGGCGCCGGTCCAGCGGAACATCAAACTCGTACCGAACCAGCTTTCGAGCCAGCGGCCAATCGGTCCGAGCGGGCCGAAGGCAATAAGCAACAGCCAGCCGGTGACGACGGGCGGCAGGACGAGCGGCAGGTGGACAAGTGCGTCGAGGACGACGCGCCCCGGAAATCGATAACGCGCGAGAATCCACGCGAGCGTAAAGGCGACGGGAAGCGTGACGAGTACCGCGACGCCGCCGACCTTCAGCGACAGCGCGACGATCCCCCACTCTTCGACTGAGAGCATCAGGGGGCCGAGAAGCCGTGGCGGGCGAAGATCGCGCGACCCTGTTTCGACAGGAGAAAGATGCGAAAGCCCGTCGCATCCCTGTTCCGCGAAGCCTTCAGTATCGCCACGGGATAGCGGATCGGCGGATGGCTTGCCGCAGGAAAAATGCCGACGGTACGCACCGCCTTCGAGGCGCGCGCGTCGGTCGCGTAGACGATTCCGAGCGGCGCAGCACCGCGTTCGACGAGCGCCATCGCGGCGCGGACATTTTCGGCGGGGGCGACCTTGGCGGCGATCCCGCTCCAGACGCCGAGATAGGTTAGCGCCGCCTTGGCATATTTGCCGGCGGGGACGGCATCGGGGTCGGCGAGCGCAAGACGGCCGGTGCCGAGCGCCTTTGCCAGCGCGAAACCGCGCGTGGGTGTCAGGCGGACCTTGCTCGATGCGGGCGCGATCAGCACGAGCCGGTTACCGAGCAACGTCGTGCGCGTACCGGGGCGAAGCAAGCCCGCCTTCGCCACCGCGTCCATCCATTCCTCGTCGGCCGACAGGAACAGGTCGGCGGGCGCACCCGCGATGACCTGCCGCGCGAGAGCCGACGATGCGGCGAAAGAGATTACGGGTTTGGCATGGCCTTTCGCGGCCCAGGCGTTCGCGGCCTCGGTCAGCGATTCCTGAAGGCTGGCCGCCGCGAGGACCACCGGGCCACGCTCCTGCGCCATCACCGTGGGGGCGAGAAGCAGCGCGATCAGCAGGGCGAGCAGGTTCAGGGAGCGGGCCATGTGCAACCTATAGGCGCGCCGGGGCCTTCGCCGCAACGCCGAGCCAGCGTGCGATGCGTGGCAGGCGCGGAATGACGAGGCGCTCGGCGATCCAGAGGAATATCAACGAAGCGGCGAGCAAAGGCAGCAGCGCGGCGAGGATCAGGATCAGCGCCGCGACGCCCTTGAGCTTTGCCGGATCGCGCGGCTGCGGCGGTGCGCCGAGCGCATCCCCGGGCTTGCGACGGCGCCACATCAGGAAACCCGAAATCGCGAGCGTGAATAGCGCAAGCGCGGTCGCGACGCCGACCAACTGGTTGGCGAGCCCGAAGAGCTGACCCTCGTGCCACGCGATGCCGTAACCGACGGCGCGGTCGATCATATGTTTCCCCGCAAAGCCGCTGCGCGCCACTTCGAGGCTGGTTTCGGGGTCGTAGCTGACCTTGCGCACCTGCGGCCGATTCTGGGTCAGCGTGGTGAGCGTCCAGACATTGCCATTGGGCGGACCGAACGCGTTGGGCGCACCCGGCGGCTGGATGATCGCCGGGGCGGGCATATGCTCGGCGCGGGCGCGCAGGACGATATATTCGAGCGAAGCCAGCGGCGGCGGACCCGCCGGCTGTGCCGCCGCCATCGCGTGATGGTCGTGCGCGGCGTGCGGGTTGGCGCCGCCCTTCCAGTCCTGCACTCCCGATACCCAGCCCATTTCGGCGCGGACGGTGCGAAAACCGCTCGCCCAGACATCGGTCCATGGCAGCGCGGTGAAGAGCAGGACGAGTGCGAGGCCCGAGACCCAGAAGCCGGTGACCGCGTGGAGGTCGCGCAGCGCCGCTCGCCCACCGAGCGAGAAACGAGGCCAGACGACGCCCGCGGGCCCGCGTCCGCGCGGCCACCAGAGATAGAGGCCGGTCAGGATCATCACGATCGCCCAACTCGCCGCCAGTTCGACGAGCAGGCGGCCGGCGCGGCCGATCAGCAGCGTCCCGTGGATGCGCGATAACCAGGCCGAGATGCGCTGGTCGGGATCGACCGCGCCGATCACGCGTCCTTGCGGCGAAACGGCAACGTCGCGCATCCCTCCGCCCGGGAGGCCGATATGGACCACCGCCGCGTCGCCGGGCGCTGCGGGGATGCGGTAATAGTGGAAGCTTGCACCGGGATTAGCCGCAAGCGCAGCGGTAACCTGTGCATCGGCGTCGGCTGCCCCTGTGGTCGGCAGACCGCGCCATGAGCGCTCCTCCCAACGGTCGATCTGCGGCTTGAACAGATAGGCCGCACCCGTCGCCGACAGGATCAGGATGAAGGGGATGACGAACAGCCCGGCGTAGAAATGCCAGCGCCAGATCGTGCGATAAAGCGGAACCCGGTTGATGCCGGTCATCCCCTGTCCTCCCCTCTAGAACCGCGCGCGAACGCCGGCGGAG
Organism: Sphingopyxis sp.; assembly: GCA_032154175.1. Lineage (GTDB taxonomy): Bacteria > Pseudomonadota > Alphaproteobacteria > Sphingomonadales > Sphingomonadaceae > Sphingopyxis. Next base: position 10,440 of record JALDYH010000036.1, read on the forward strand.
ATCGCGCGGCGTTCGACGGGATAGTAGATCGCCGGATTGATCGGCGACGTCAGACTGTCGTTGACCCACGCGTCGATTACCGCGCTGATGTCGCCGATCGCTTTCTTGCCGGTGATGTTGCGGACGTCGACAAAAGCGTCGATGCCGCGCGCGATTGTCGCGCCGCCGGTGATACCGATCAGCGCATAGCCGGGGGTGCGCACCTGATTGCGGTAATCGGCGAACGGGCCGTCGGGCACCCATTCGAAGTTCGGCGCGATATGCAGCGCATCGCTGCCGAGGCGCAGCTCGGCGCGATAGGCGTGCTTCGGCACCACTGGCAGGCGGTTGTCGCCAAACTCCGCATCGCCCCGGAAACGGAAGTCGCTGTAGGTATAGACCTGCCGAAAGCGCAACCAGCCGGTCGGCGCGAGATCCAGCCCGGCCTCGACGCCCTGGTGGAGCGTGCGGTCGGCGTTGAAGGTGACGGCGGGGATGCTGCTGTTCGTCGTGAACTGGAGAAGCTCGCCCTTCAGCGTCGAACGATAGAGCGCGACGTCCCACCTCGCAAAGCCGCGCGTGCCGCGCGTACCGATTTCGGCAGTCCATGCACGTTGCGGCCGGATGTCCGAAACGACCGTGCTGGTCGGCGGCGTTCCGATCGTCTGGAAGACCTCGCCAAAGCCGGGAAACTCGGCCGAGCGGCTGTAATTGGCGAAGAACTGGATATCGGTGGCAGGTTCGAACAGCAGCCCGACCTTGGGCGAGAAGGCGTCGAAGTCGATCCGGCCATCCCTCGCGGGTGTCGCCGAGAAATTGACGGTTCGCCGGCGCCAGCCATCGGCGTAAACGCCGCCCGCGATGAGCGTCAGCGTATCGACGGGACGCACGCGTACTTCGCCATAGAGCGTCGCGGTCTGCGCCTTCTGGTCGGCGTCGAAAGTCAGCGCGCCGCGGCGCCCGCCGTTGTTGACGAACTGACGCGCGTCGGTGCTGCCGCGGCGGATTTCGCCGCCGAACGTGACCTCGACCGGCCCGGTCGCATAGTCGGCGCGGAAGAAGGTGCCGACATCGACCGATTTCTGGTCGATAAGCTGGAAGATCGGGTGATGGAGCGACTTGGCATTGACGAAACCGCCGACGTCGAGGGTCAGGGCGCCCCAGTCGAAGCTGGTCCGGTTCTGGAGGCGCAGCGAGTCGATGTCGCGTCCCTGATCGCCTAAGGTCGCGCCTGCATTGGCCTTGCGCGGCGTCGACAGGGCCTCCGCCATCGTCAGCGCGCCGGGCAATTGCTGGTTGATATTGTTGATGCTCGCATAGAAACGCGTGCTCACGACATCGCTCAGCTTCAGCCCGACATTGCCCTGAAAGCGCAGGCTGCGGCGCTTCGCATGGTCGCGGTCGCCGTCCGATGTATCGGCGCTGACCGCGCCCCACGCATCGACGCGGTCGCTCGCGACGCCTGCCGAGACAAGCCCGCGCACGCTGTCGAAGCTGCCGACATCGGCGCGCATGTAGAGCCCCCGCGCGGTGCGTCCCGTCGGGGTTACGCCGTTGATCGCGCCGCCGAGCGTCCCCGATCCGAAGCGCAGCGCATTGGCGCCGCGATACACTTCCAGATGGTCGAAGAAGATCGGCTCGAGCTCCTGGAAATCGCCATTGTCGTCGGCGAGGTTGATCGGCACGCCGTCCTGCAAAAGCGTGAGCCCGCGCATATGAAAGCCGCGCGAAAGGCCCGAGCCGCGGATCGATATCCGCACCTCCTGCCCGTAGCGGGGCTGGAGATAGACGCCGGGCGAGAAGGCGAGCGTGTCGCGCAAGGATACGACCGATTTGTCGGCATAATCTGCGTGAGGCACGATATCGGTGCCGCCCGCGGTGCGGCTGGCGCGCTCTTCGGCGGCATCGGTTGCAGTGGGCGCGGTGACGATGATCGTGGCGTCGGCCTCTTCAGCATGGGCGGGCACGGCGGCAAGGCAGGTGGCGAGCGCGAGCAGGGAGGCCGCGCGATAGGCGAATTTTGTCATCGGAATTTCTTCCCCGGAAACAGGCATGGAGCCGCACGCGCAACGCACGGGCGGCAGTTCAGGCTGGATCAGGCGAAGACAGGTGGTCCGGTACTCGGCGGAAGCGGCGAGGCAATACCCGGCGCGAAGCCGAGCGAACGGACCGCGACCGGGACGGGCTCCGCCACCATCGGCGCGGCCGCCAGAACGGGCAGGTCAGGGACGATCGGCGCATTGGCGAGCGCGCCCCACGGGCAATGCTGCTGCGCCTCCCCTGCATCGTGGCTGCCGGCCTTTTCGATCGGGATCGTCATCGTCCCGCCCGGATTGGACGGGTCCGAGCAGATACGCACGGTGATCGTCCCGCCTGCATCGCTCTCGATCATCCAGCCCGGCGCGACAACCACCCGCGCGGCAATCGCAAGGAGCAGCGGCACGAGCAGCAGGATGCCGGGACGGCGAAAGGCGGCGAGCAGGCTCACGCCCCGCGCCTTATGGCGCGCCGGCACGGCTGGCAAGCGGACAGATTGCCCTATTGGGCCCAAATTATTCGGCAGGCGTCTCGTCGGTCTTCTTGCCCGTGCGCGTCCAGGGATAGAGGAACTGGCCCCAGTAATTTCTCGGCACATCCTCGGGGATACCGTAATTTTCGGGCCAACGATCCTTCGGCAAGTGAAAAGTACCGAACATCTTGTCGATCCACGGGAAATGGATGGCGAAATTGACGTCGAACGCCTCGCGCTCGAGCCCATGGTGCCAGTGGTGGAAACGCGGGGTCGCGATCCAGTGGCCGAGTCGGTTGAAATTGCCCCCGACATTGGCGTGGAGCAGCGACGACCAGACATAAACAAAGCCGATATAGGCCTGCATCACCGACGGCGCGAAGCCGAGGGTGAAGAGCGGCAGCGAGGTGATCGAGCGCAGCAGGATGATCTCGACGAAATGCATCCGCGAACCCGCGAGCCAGTCCATCGATTTCGCGCTGTGATGCACCGCGTGGAAACCCCAGAGGAAGGGGTAGCGGTGGAAGGTGCGGTGGAAGAAATATTGCGCCATGTCCGATGCGACAAGCACGATGACGAACTGGACGATCCACGGCAGCGACGCGACCCCGGCGCGAAACGCCTCCCAGTTCGACGTATTTTCGTTGATGATCGTCGACGGCGCGAGCGCGAGGAAGCCGAGCACCTGCACGAACATCGTGCTGACCAGATAATAGAAGAGGTCCTCGCGCCATTCGGTGCGGAACAGCCGCTGCGTCCGGCGGTGCGGGAAGGCGCGTTCGAGCGGCGCGAACATGAAGCCGGTGACGAGCAGGTTCACGACGAAGAAGTCGAGCCCGAAGAAGATGCCCCAGTCGCGCGTTTCCTGCGGCTGGACGTTCGATCCGCCCACAAGGATCGCGGCAAGCCCGATCATCAGCGCCGTGAGGCCGAGAACCTTGCGCGAGCGAAGCAGCAGGCTGAGCAAGGAGAGGCCGTAGCTGACCAGCAGCGTCGCGTGGACAACCCCGCGAAACCCGCCCCAATCCTTGAGAATTTCGAGCTCGGGCGTCGCGAACCAGTCGGGGAAGCGCAGCGCGATGACCATGAAGAAGCCCGCGATCGCGAAGAGTAGCCCGAAGAAGCCCGACAGCCAGCCGCTGCCGAAGCGCCGCACCTCGGTATGCGATTCAAGGTCGCGCATCAGATTTTGAAGATAATCACGCTTTGCCATGTGGCCCCCTCACAGCATTTTCGCCGCGCCGTCTGTGATGGCGCGCACGGCTTTTCACCATCCTCTTGTTCGTCATGCCGGGCTTGACCCGACACCCGCCTTCCCTCCTTCAAGAAAGGCAGGCCCCGGATCAAGTCCGGAGTGACGGATTGGTATTGCTATCCAGCCGCCTTCACAATCGCCGCCCACCCGGCCTCATCGATCACCCGGATGCCAAGCGCGCTGGCCTGCTTGAGCTTCGACCCTGCGCCCGGCCCCGCAACCAGCAGGTCGGTCTTGGCGCTGACGCTTCCCGCCGCCTTCGCGCCGAGTGCTTCGGCCTGTGCCTTCGCCTCGTCGCGGCTCATCGTCTCAAGCTTGCCGGTGAACACCACGGTCATACCCGACACCTCGCTCTCACGCGTTTCGACGACATAAAGCGGCGGCGAAGCTACGGAGAGGAGATCGTCCCACAATTCGCGGTTGTGCGGTTCATGGAAGAAGTCGGCAAGCGCCTCGGCGACCGCAGGGCCGATGCCGTCGGCGCGCACTTCGAGGATCGATTTGAAGGCCTCGACCTTGCGGGTCGTATATTTACCGTCGGATTCGCCCTCGCCTTGCGGGTTCGCTTCCAGCCAGGCGTGGATTTCGATCGCCTTGCCGGGGAGGCGCCTGATGTCCCCAAGGCCCTTGAGCAGATCGCGCGCGGTCACCGCGCCGACATGGCGGATGCCGAGTCCGAAGAGCAGCCGTGCGGCGTCGGGCTCGCGCTTCGCCTCGATCGCGGCGAAGAGATTGTCGACCGACTTTTCCTTCCACCCCTCGCGCCCGAGCAGTTCGGTGTGGTGGTTTTTGAGGCGAAAGATGTCGGCGGGCCCCTTGTCGAGCCAGCCAAGGTCGAGAAATTCCTGGATGCTCTTTTCGCCCAGCCCCTCGATATCGAGCGCGCCGCGGCTGACGAAATGGCGCAGGCGCTCGAACTTTTGCGCGTTGCAGATAAGGCCGCCGGTGCAGCGCACGTCGACCTCGCCCTCCTCGGCGACCGCTTCGCTGTTGCAGACGGGGCAATGGTCGGGGAAGACGTACGGGGCGCGATCCTCATCGCGGGTCAGATTTTCGACCACCTGCGGAATCACGTCGCCGGCGCGCTGGATGACGACGCGGTCGCCGGGGCGCACGCCGAGGCGACCGATCTCGTCGCGGTTATGGAGCGTGACGTTCGACACGACGACGCCGCCGACGGTCACGGGAACAAGCCGCCCGACCGGGGTCAACTTGCCGGTGCGGCCGACCTGAATGTCGATGGCTTCGAGCGTGGTCTGCGCGCGTTCGGCGGGAAATTTATGCGCGATGGCCCAGCGCGGCGCCTTGGCGACGAAGCCGAGACGCTGTTGCCAGTCGAGCCGGTCGACCTTGTAGACGACGCCGTCGATGTCATAATCCATATCGGCGCGGCGCCGCTCGATCTCGGCATAATGCGCAAGGATATCCGCGACACCGTCATAGCGTTTGAGCAGCGGCGACACCGGAGCGCCCCAGCGTTCGATCTGCTTCATCACGTCATATTGGGTGTCGGCGGGAAGCGCGCTCACCTCGCCCCAGCCGTGCGCGAGGAAGCGCAGCGGGCGCGACGCGGTTACGCCGGCGTCCTTCTGGCGCAGCGAGCCCGCGGCGGCGTTGCGCGGATTGGCGAACTGGCGGACGGTGGCCGGATCGAAGTCCTGTTCGCGCAGCGCAGCAAGCGCCCGCCCCTCTTCCATCAACCGTTCGTTGAGCGCCGTGAAATCGGCCTTCGCCATATAGACCTCGCCGCGAATCTCGAAGACATCGGGCGCAGCGCCTTTCAGCTCCTGCGGGATGTCGGCGATGTGGCGGACATTGGCAGTGACGTCCTCTCCGACACTGCCGTCGCCACGCGTCGCGGCCTGCACAAGCTTGCCCATTTCATAGCGGAGCGAACAGGACAGGCCGTCGATCTTGTCCTCGGCGGTCAGCGCGACGACCGCATCGCCCGGCAGATTCAAAAAGCGCCGCACGCGCGCGGCAAATTCCTCGACATCCTCGGCCGCGAACGCATTGTCGAGGCTCATCATCCGCTGGGCATGGGTGACCTTGGCGAGCGGCGACGCCTCGACCGCGGCACCCACCAGTTTGTTCGGGCTGTCGGCGCGGATCAGCGTCGGGAAAGCCGCTTCGAGTTCGTTGTTGCGGCGGACGAACGCGTCGTAATCGGCGTCCGAAATCTCGGGCGCATCCTCGGCATGATAGCGTTTGCTGTGATAGGCGATCGTTTTCGCCAGCCGCATCAATTCATTGGCGGCGTCGGCCTGCGACAGGGATTCGATTTCGGTCATGCACCGGTCTTTGCCACCGGCTTGAATTCGGCGCGAGTACCAAATCCTGCAATAAGCGGCCGGCCCCTTTTGATCGCGTCCTGCACCGCGGGGAGCTTCAGCGAGGCGGCGTGCGCGTCCTTGCTGTCCCACAGCTCGACGATCCAGATCGCGTCGGGGTTCGCGCTGTCCTCGCCGATCAGATAGGCGATATTGCCGGGCATGGTACCGGTGCCTTCCGACAGGATCGCGACGAGCGCGGCGCGCTGTCCGGGCTGCGCCATCATCTGGCCGAGCAGGCCATATTGCAGATCGGCTTCTTCCATACTGGCCTCCAGGGCACGCAGTTTCGTGACGGGTAGCAGAACGGCGGCCATCGCCAGCATCGCGGCGAGATGGTCGCGGCGGTTCATCATTTCGCGATCGCCAGCACATGCACCTCGCGGCGAATCCGGAAACCGAGCGATTCATAGAGCGCGATCGCGCCGGCATTGTCGGCATAGCTGTGCAGGAAGGGCGTCTCTCCGCGCATCACCATTTCGCGCATGACATGGCCGATGAGCGTGCGGGCGTAACCGCGGCCGCGGCAATCCTCCCACGTCGACACCCCGCTGACTTCGGCCATGCCGGGCACGAGGATGCGCTGCCCCGCCATCGCGAGCAGACGGCCATTTTCGCGGATACCGAAAAAGGGGCCATAGCGATGCGTTTTCGGCCCCCAGGGACCGGGCTTTGCGTGCTCGGCGAGCGCCGCCATTTCGGCCGCGTCATTCTCCCCCAGCGGTACGATCGCGGGCTCGCCCGCGCGCGGCGACGGTGGGGCGCCTTCGGCGATCATCTGCGCGAGGATGGCGCGCTTCGCTTCGCGGGTTCCGGGAGGCACAGGCCACGGTTCGCCCTCGACAATCCAGATTTCGCCCTCGTCGGGGACGAGTGCGGCGAGCGCCGCTTGCGCTTTTGCGCCGGTATCTGCAGCGACGCCGAAAACGCCATAGCCGCGGTCGATCCGTACCGCCCGGGCATCACCCTCGGCGAGATGCGCCTGCCGTCCGGTGAGCATGCTCCAGACCGGACGGTCGAGCGGATGACCTGCGGTCATATTACGCCCGCTCCATCGCGAGGGTTTCGGTAGCGGGAATTTTCATCCCCTCGAACGCCTGGTTTGCGTAGGGGCCCGCCGGGTCCACCCAGTGCAGAAAGAGGTGCGCCGACCAGCGATTCGGGTTCGGCGTCGTCCGTCCGTGCGCGCGGTGGACGCCCTGATAGAGCACCGCATCGCCCGGCAGCATCGGCACCGAGCCATAAGCCTCGCCGCCGAAATCGGCGTCGGCGCGCTTGCGCGGCGTGTCGATGTGCTGTGATCCGACCTCGAGCGGCCAGGGCTTGCCGTCGCTGGCGGCGAGAAGCAGCGACAGGCTGTGCTCGCAGGCGTAGCGGTCCGAATGGACAAAACAGAGATCGCCCTCGCGATACATGCGGAAATAGCAATAGGTCGGGCGGAGATCATGGCCGACCAGCGCGCTGACCGCGGGTGTCATGCCCCAGAGGAAGGTCGAGAGCGGCAGATAGTGCATGCCATAAATCTCGACCGCTTCGTTCGCGAGCAGGTCGTGCTTGCGCTTGAGCTTGTCGAACGACACTCCGCCGCGAACCATGTCCGACTTGAGCATGCCGAGCAGGGCGTGCGTAACGTCGGTCGGCACGAAACCGGGGAGCGCGAGATAGCCGTCGTCGCGGTAGGTTTGCGCCTGGCCGGTCATAATGTTTCCAGCAATCGTTCTGCCTGCGCGCGCGCTTCGGCGGTGACTTCGGCGCCCGAAAGCATGCGCGCGATTTCCTCGCGCCTGCCCGCTTCATCGAGCGCGTGGACGCCGGTGCGCGTGACCGTACCTTCGCTCGACTTGGCGATGACAAAATGCGCGGCGCCCTTCGCCGCGACCTGCGGGCTGTGCGTCACTGCGAGCAATTGCTTGCCCGCGCCCGCAAGGCGCGCGAGCCGTTCACCGATTGCGCTGGCGACCGCACCGCCGACGCCGCGGTCGATTTCGTCGAAGATGATCGTGTCGGCACCGCCCTCTTCGGCGAGCGCAACCTTCAAAGCGAGGATGAAGCGCGAGAGTTCGCCGCCCGACGCGATCTTCGCGAGCGGCGCAAAGGGCGCGCCGGGGTTGGTGGAGATGAGGAATTCGACGCGGTCCATTCCGTCCTCACCCCAGCGTTCGGCAGGGAGACGCTCGACCAAGGTCTGGAAGCGCGCGGCGTCGAGTTTCAACGGCACGAGTTCCCCCGCGACCGCCGCATCAAGCCGGGTCGCGGCCTTCGCGCGCTGGTCGGACAGCGCCGTCGCGGCGTGGGTATAGGCGGCGGCGGTCTCGGCGACCGCGGCTTCGAGCTTGGCGAGTCCCGCGCTGCCGCCCTCGATCGCGTCGAGCCTTGCAGCGAGCGTGCCGGTAAGCTCGGCGAGTTCGTCGGGCTGAACATTGTGCTTGCGCGCCATGGCGCGGAGTTCGAACAATCGCGTCTCGGTCGCCTCGAGCCGCTCGGGATCATATTCCATCGCGCGCGCCGCTTCGTGGAGCTTCGTCTCGGCCTCGTCGGCTTCGATGATCGCACGGTCGAGCCCCGCTAGCGCTTCGGCGAGCAAGGGATGATCGCCCGCGAGCCGATCGAGCCGCCGCGCCGCGCCGCGCAGTTTCGCGGGGCCGCTGTCGCTTCCCTCGAACGCTTTCATGATCGCGCCGAGGTCGCCCGCAACCTTCTCGCCCTTTTGCATCGTGGCGCGCGCTTCGGAGAGTTCGGCGTCCTCGCCGGGTTGGGGCGAAAGCGCCTGCAATTCGGCAACACAATGTTCGAGCCATTCGCGGTCGCGTTCGGCTTCGGAAATTGCGGCACGCGCGGCGGCGAGCCGGTCCCGGGCGGTGCGCCATGCGGCGTGGGCGGTAGCGACGCCGCGGGTATCGGCGCGCGCATAGGCGTCGAGGAGCGTACGGTGTCCTGCAGGCGCGAGCAGGCCACGGTCGTCGTGCTGGCCGTGGATTTCGACGAGATACCCGCCCACCTCGCGCAGCAAGGCCGCCGAACAGGGCTGGTCATTGAGAAACGCGCGGCTGCCGCCGTCGGCTTTGAGTGTGCGGCGGATCAGCAGCGGTTCGCCGGTTTCCACCGCGACCTCGTTTTCGGCGAGCAGGGCGGCGAGCTTCGTGCCCGGTGACGGCGCGACAAAACTCGCCGTCACCTGCGCCTTGTCAGCTCCCTGCCGTACCAGCGCATTGTCGGCGCGTGCGCCGAGCGCGAGGCCCAGCGCATCGAGCAGGATCGACTTGCCCGCCCCGGTCTCGCCCGTCAGCACGCCGAGCCCGGCCTCGAAATCGAGGTCGAGCCGTTCGATCAGAACGATGTTGGCGATGGAAAGCGCCGTCAGCATGCCCTGCCCTTACCGCAGAACAAAGGCAGAATCTACGCGCTCGGCGCGTTCTTCTGCATCAGCTTGTACGCACGCTGATACCATTCGTTGCCCGGATAGTTGGCGCCGAGCACCGCGGCCGACTTCTTCGCCTCGGCGGGAATGCCGAGCGCGAGATAGCATTCGGTCAGGCGATAGAGCGCCTCGGGGGCGTGACTGGTCGTCTGATATTTGTCGACGACCTCGCGAAAGCGAATCGACGCCGCGAGCCAGTTCGAGCTGCGCTGGTAAAAGCGCCCGATTTCCATTTCCTTGCCCGCGAGATGGTCCTGCACCAGATCGACCTTGAGCCGAGCGTCCGCCGCATAGCGGCTGTCGGGATAGCGGCGGATCACTTCGCCGAGCGCGCTCGACGCCTGCTGGGTGATCTTCTGGTCGCGGGTGACGTCGCTGATCTGCTCATAATAGCTGAGGCCGATCAGATAATAGGCGTAGGGCGCGTCCTTGTTGCCCGGATGGATCGCAAGAAAGCGCTGCGCGGCTTCGATCGCGGGCGTATATTCGCGGTCCATATAATAGCTGAACGAGCTCATCAGCTGTGCGCGGCGGGCCCATGGCGAATAGGGATGCTGGCGCTCGACCTCGTCGAACAATGCCGCGGCGAGGCCGTATTGCTTGCGGTCGAGCCGGTCCTGCGCCGCGCGATACAGCGTGTTGACGTCGCGCGCGACGTAACGCGTGTCCTTCTTCACATTGCCGCCCCCGGCACAGGCCGCCAGCATGGGGGTGGTCACAAGGGCTGCGGCGAGCAGGCGCACGGCCGTGCGCGAGGGGGCAAATCGAGTCATGCGCGCGGTATAGCCACAGCGCGGATGAACGCAAAATAAATGATGGGCATCGGGCGCGGCCTTTTACCGCCTCGTCACGCCCGTCCGCGCGCGAGTGAGGAGTGGCGACGGCGCCCTGTCTCAGCCCTGCTTCACGACACACCCCTGCGGCGCGTCCGTCGGCGCCGTTACGCGGCGCGCGGTCTTGATCCTCACTTGCGGTTCGAGCATCTGGCCGACCATCACGCCTTCGCCCGCGGTCGGGGAAATCGGGGCGTTGAAGATCGCCTCGGCGATATCGGCACCCGCGACAATCTCGCCGAACACTGCGAAGCCCACGCCATCGCCGCCTGGCGCATCGGTATCGAAACCCTTGATATCGGACAGCAGCAGGAAAAAGTCGGTTGTCGCATCGCCGGGATTGAGCCGCGCCATCGACAGCGCGCCCTTGCAGTTGGTAAGCCCCGAAACGGTGGTCGGTTCATGCGCGATCGGAGGGAAGTTCTTGCGCGCGTCGCCGCGATTGCCCGCCTGGATCAGTTGGTTCGCGGGGCCCCAGCTCCTGGTCGAGCGATAGAATTTAAACCCGTCCATCCGCTTCGTATCGACATAACGGAGGAAGTTCGCGGCCGTGATCGGTGCGCGCTTGTCTTCAAGCCGCACGACAATCGTGCCGAGGTCCGTGGCGAGCGCAACATATGGCCGCGTATCGGCCTCGACGACCGGGATCACCGGCGCGGGGATTGGCGGCACCGGCGGCGGCAATTGCGTCGCCTGCGGCGGGACGGCGGTGGGCTGGGCGGCGAATGCGAGAGCGGCAAGGATGGTCAGCATGGCGCCGATCATAAACGCAATGACCCGGCCGATGCGAGCGCTTTCAGGACCATTGCCGATAATCGCGACAATTGGAAATAGCCGAAACTCCGGCTAGGTGTGGCGCGGGAAAGACAGCGAAGAGGAAGCCGATGACCGAGACGCCGAACCGCGACGCCCCGCCCGAACCGGCGGCGCCCGCACTGGACGCGGCGGCAGTCGGATCCCGGTTCCTGCGCTACCTGCCGCTCATCACCATCGCGCATTTCGTCATCGGATTGCCCGCGCTGATCGCCTCGCTCGCGCTTGCCTGGTTCGCGTTCGTCCAGGCCGATGCTACGCAAAAGATGCAGACGGGCGGCGTGATGCCGTTCGTCACCTTTGGCACCAGCAATGCAGATGATGACGGAAAGGCGAATATTTCACTGTCGCTTACGAACGACGGCGTCGGTCCCGCAATCCTCGGTCCGATCGAAATCCGCTATAAGGGCAAAGCGATGTCCAGCCCGACCGATCTGCTGAGAGCCTGCTGTACCGAAGGGCGCCCGGCGAACCTGTCCTTTGCTACCTCGCCGTCGACCGGCACCGCAGTGCGACCGGGCGAGAGCCTCCGCTTCATACGCCTGCCCCGCACGCCAGCCACCGAAGCGGTATGGCAGGCGTTCAACCGCGAGCGGTGGAAGATGACGGTCCGCTCCTGCTATTGCTCTATCTTCAACGATTGCTGGGTCACCGAAGGCATGCAGGGTCTGCCCAAGCCGGTGAAGCAATGTCCGGTCGACTGGTCGCTTTATGACGAAGGCGCGGCGGAACGGTTCGCCGGGGCGCCTTAGCAAAGGGTTTCCATTTTTATTCAACCAATAGGTTGACAATCATATCGGGCCGATCAATATTCAACCACATGGTTGAACATGATTCGCACGCACTCGATACGATCTTCCACGCGCTGGGCGATGCAACGCGCCGGGCGATGCTGGGCGAGCTGGCAACCGGCGAACGGACGGTCGGCGAACTGGCAGAGCCCTTCGCAATGTCGCTCGCCGCGGCATCGAAACATATCAAGGTGCTGGAAAACGCCGGGATGGTCCGCCGCGACGTGCGCGGGCGCACCCATGTGTGCAGCCTCGACCCGGTGCCGCTGATGGGCGCCGATCAATGGATCGGCATGTACCGCCGCTTCTGGACCGACCGGCTCGACACCCTCGAACGGCTTTTGCGCGCACAGGATGCGCCGCCTCCCCCCAAGAAACCCCTCCCCGGGAAAGAAGGAGAATGACGATGAACGCGATGCTTGCCGAAGAATCCTACGGCGTGCTCACCGAGCCCGCGACGTTGAAGATCGAGCGTATGCTCCCCGGCCCGATCGACCGCATCTGGTCGTACCTCACCGACGGCGACCGGCGGCGCCAGTGGCTCGCGGCGGGTGCGATGGAGCAGATGGTCGGCGCGCCGGTCGAACTCGTCTGGCGCAACGACGAGCTGACCGACCCGCCGGGCGAACGCCCCGAGGGTTTCGGCGACGAGCACCGGATGACGTGCGAAGTCATGGCGGTCGACGCTCCGCACCTGCTGTCGATCAGCTGGGGCAGCACCGGCGGCGTGACCTTCACGCTTCGGGAAAAGGGCGACGAGGTGCTGCTGACGATCGTCCACAAGCGCGTCGAGGATCCCTCGGTGCTGCTCAATGTCAGCGCCGGCTGGCATAGCCATGTCGACGTTCTCGAAGCCAGGCTGCGCGGCGCAACGCCGGTGCCGCACTGGGACAATTTCGCGCGGCTGCGCGGTGTTTACGCCGAGCGCCTGTTCGGCTGATTTGGCGGGCACGGGACACGGAAGGGGCTGCGCAAGCGGCCCCTTCCATTTTTGTGGAAAAGCCGCGAGGTGTAGTATAATAATAAGACAGTGAAACATGGAGGGCGGCCATGAAGCGGAAATGGAAAATCACACTTGGCATATTGGGCGCGCTGGTGGTCGCCGGTGCTGGCGGCATGGCATGGATGATCGCCCAGCCGCCCGCGCCGGCGAAGATCGTCGAAGCGGGACCGACCGGACAGCGCGTCGCGGAGGACGGCATTTTCGCCAATTATTTTCCGGCCAAGGGCCATGCTCCGCACCCTGCGATTCTGCTGATCGGCGGGTCCGAGGGCGGGCTGGGCAAGGACATGCGCGCGCTGGCGCTGCTGCTGCAGGCCGAGGGATATAGCACGCTGCAAGTCGCCTATCACAATGCACCGGGCAAATCGGCGAAGCTCAAGAATATCCCGCTGGAGGATTTCTACCAAGGCCTCGACTGGCTCAAAAAACAGCCTGAGGTCGATGGAGGCCGGCTGGGCATCGTCGGATATTCGAAAGGCGCCGAGGCCGGATTGCTCGTCGCAACGCGGTATCCGGGCATCCGCGCGGCCGCACTCGGCATGCCGTCGAGCGTTGTCTGGGATGGCATGACGGGCGAGAATTACATGTTCGGATCGTTCAGCTCGTCGTGGAGCGAGGGCGGCAAGCCCGTTCCCCACCTCGCCTACAAGGGTCAGCCGGGAAGCGACGGGCTGATGCCGGTGTTCGTGAACGGCCTGAATGCACTGGACAAGAACCCTGCGGCGGTAATCCCGGTCGAAAAGTTCAACGGCAGGCTGCTGCTCGTCTGCGGCGAGGCCGAGAAGCTGTGGCCAAGCTGCCCGATGGCCGACCAGATCGTCGCGCGAGCGGCGAAAGAAGGCGCGGCAGCGCCGGCGGTGCTGCGGTACAAGGATGCGGGGCATGGGGTGATGGGCGCCCCCTTCGCCGACGACAAGGCGCGGCGATATTGGGCAAGGCTGGGGGGCACGGCGGCGGGCAACTCGGCGGCGCGCGCGGATAGCTGGACGAAGATCGGCGCGTTTTTGAGGGCCGAGCTGGGAACAAAGGGCAGCTAACCGGTTGCAACCCCGTTCCCTCCCTCATGCGGGAGCCCCCGGTTCTGTGGACCGCCTTTGAAATAACGGGTAAAAAGGCCACTATGCCGTTCGCCGAACCGCCACCCTTGCCGCCGGCATTTGAAGTATCCCGCTTCGATCTCGCGCAGGTTGGCAGCGGGGAGGGCAGCATCGACCTGAGAACCGTTAAACCGCGTTGTCCGATGAGCGTCTCGGGCGAGATTGTGGTCTGTGCCCCCGATCCCGAAAAAGAAAGGGCGGGACCTCTGCCCGACACCTACAACGTTGCGCCGGGGCTGCCGCGCGCCGAAATCGACATCGGCGGGGGCGCCAGCCTGAACATCCACCTCGATTCCGGGACATTGGCGAATGGCCAGATCGCGAACCGGGTCATGGTCGGAGTCAAGTTCAAGTTCTGATCTTGCGCGGGCTATGCTCCGCGCAGTCCATGCAAAAACAGGTTCGATACTTCGAAAGCAACCTGCCGTGGCCGCAACGCGGCGTCGGCTGGAAGCCAGCGCGCGACGAAATTGAACGTGCCGGCAGAAGCCAGCGCGGTCGGTTCGGCTTCAAATGGGCGCAGGCTGCCGTCGGTGTTGCCGAGTTGCATCGTCGCAACCGACCGGTCGAGCAACCAGTTGGTCTGCGCGCTGAAGCGCGCCTGCTCGTCCTCCGACAGCTTGTGATAGGCGGCGGCGGTGAGCGACATCGGTCCCGCCGGGTCGAGCTGTGCCTGGACGTTGAGCGCGAGGCCGGCGCGCGCGCGGTCGGCGCCGCCCGGATGCCGCTCGGCGCGATCGAGCAACCGGCCATAGAGCGCGAAAGCGCGGTCGAGGCATGCCGCGACCAGTTCGGCCTTGCTCGCAAAGTGATGGTAGATCAGACCCTTTGTCGCCGACATGGCGGCAGCGACGTCATCAAGCGACACGCCCTCGACCCCGCGCGCGTTGAACAGGGCCGATGCGACTGTGACGATCTCGCCTGCCCGGTCGGCCGGGGGTGGCGGGACAAGCGCCTCCCAATCCTCGATCTCCACATCCTCGATCCGGTGGGGCGCGCGACCGGTCGCGACGCCGCACTCGACGATCCCGGGCAGTGCGACCGACAACCGCCCCGGCGCGGCGCGGCGCGCCCATATATCGCCAAGCGGCGCCCAGGCAATCATGCCCCAGATCGTGCGCGCGGCAATCGCCGCATCGCAGCCGCGGATCGACCCGTCGGCAATCCCGCGCTCGACCAGCCCGGCGAGCCGGTCGAAGGCCGCATTCTGGTGCGCGACGATATCACTCCGTTCCGCCACGGGGAGCGTGTCGAGTTCGGCCGCGATAATGGCGTGCGACTGATCACGCTCGCGCGCCGCAATGAGGAAGAAGAGAACCGCCGCGAGTCCGCTCTCCTCCTTCGCCGCACGCGCAAGATCGGCGAGCATCGGATCGAGCAGATGAAAATAGCATTGACGCGCAAGGTCGCTGCGGTCCGAACAATAATTGTACAGGCTCGACCGTGTCAGCCCGACGCTCTGCGCGATGCGGATCATATCGGCGCCCGCTACTCCGGTGCGGCGGAATTCGGCGGCAGCCTCGTCAAGCAGCAACGCCCGCCGCGCGGCACGCGCCGCGCTGAGCAAGGGTTTGCTTTCCAGAACCAATTCACCGCTTTTCATGTCCTCCTGCCTGCCCTTTCCAAGCCTGATTGACAAGTCGGTATGTATCGACATACTCATATGTCAGAATCATAAACGATAAAGAATGCTCGGGAAAGGGAGAGATATGGAACGCTTCACGCCTCCGCGCGCCAGCGCGCGTCCGGCAAGGAAATCGGCATTTCTGGCCGGTGCTACCGTCGTGCTCGCCGCAACCGGGGCGCAGGCGCAAGAGGCCGACACGGGCGGCAACCCGGACGATATCGTCGTTACCGCGATGAAACGCGAGGAACGGTTGCAGGACGTTGGCGCGACGATCCAGGCGCTCTCGGCGGAAGGCATCCGCAACGCGCGCGTCGCCGAGCTCAAGGACCTCGCGACGCAGGTCCCGAACGTCGACATCAAGGAAACCGTCCCCGGCGCGCTGCCAACGGTCACGATCCGCGGTATCGGGCTCGACGATTTCAGCACCGTCTCGAGCCCCGCCGCCGGCATCTATGTCGACGAGATTCCTCTCGCCTCGCCGGGGCTGATGAGCGGCAATTTCTTCGATCTCGGCCGGATCGAAATCCTGAAGGGCCCGCAGGGCACGCTCTATGGCCGCAACACGACCGCGGGCGCGGTGAACATCGTTTCGGCGGTGCCGGGCGACAGCTTCGCGGCCTTCGCCAAGGCGAGCTATGGCAATTTCGATACATTCGATGCCGAGGCGATGCTCAACGTCCCGCTGTCCGGACGCGCGCAACTTCGCGTCGGCGGCAAGACGATCCAGCAGGGAAAGGGCTATTGGACGAGTTCGCTGCAAGCCGACGGCACGCCCGGCCGCCGCGACATCGGAACGCGCGACATATGGCTCGGCCGCATCCAGCTCGCGCTCCAGCCCGCCGACAATCTCGACATCCTGCTCAAGGCGGAGGGCGAGCGCTCGCGCTCCGAAATGGGGGTGCCGCAGTTCAACGGTACCTATGGCGTCGGCACACCGTTCGTACCGTGCGCGGCGGTGCTGCAAGGCGGGCTCGACAATGCGAATTGCGCCGACGCCTATGGTTATCGGAACAGCTACGACAACCCCTATCACGGCGACTGGACGGGGCGCTTCCCGTACAATGTCGATCAGGTCAATCTGACCGGCAAGATTCGTTACAGCGCGGGCGCATTCGAGATCAGCTCGATCACCGGCTATATCGATTTCTCGCGCCTCTATCATATCGACGTCGACGCGACCCCGCTCCAGCAGTTCGACTATATCGAGGACGAGGATGTCCGGCAGTTCACGCAGGAATTGCGCGTCGGCTATCGCGACGATCTCGTCGATCTCGTCGCGGGCGGCTTCTATTCGTGGGATCGCGTGCTCGGCGACAACACGAACCTCCTCGACGACTGGCCGCTGCGCTTCCTCGGCGCCGCGAGCGGATCGGGGAAGACCAATTACGATCAGGTGACGCGCTCGCAAGCTCTCTATGCCGACGCGACCTGGCATATCGCCGACAAGGTCGACCTCATCACCGGCATCCGCTTCACGCACGAGCGCCGCCGCCATGTCGGCGGCACGACCTTCATCACCCCCTCGCCGCTCGTCGGGGTCAACGACACCTTCATCGACGACGCGATCAGCGACGACAATCTGACCGGGCGCGTCGGGCTCAACGTCCGGCCGCGCGACGGATTGCTGTTCTTCGCCTCGGTGTCGCGCGGACGCAAGAGCGGCGGCTTCTTCAGCGGCTTTACCAACAACGACAACCAGCTTCTGCCGTATCGCCCCGAAACGATCACGGCCTATGAGGCCGGCGTGAAGAGCGAGTTCGGGCGCGCGGTGACGCTCAACGCCTCGGCCTTCTACTATGACTATAAGGACCCGCAGACCTTCGTCCGCTTCATCGATCCGGTGACCGGCCTTTCGGTGCAAAAGGTCGGCAATGTCGACAGTGCGCGCGTGTTCGGCGCCGATATCGACGTGATATTGCGACCCGTAGCCGGCCTGACGCTGTCAGGCGGGCTCGGCCTTCTCGATACGCGCCTGTCGTCCTTCGCGACCGCCGCGGGGGTGGTCCCCGCCGGCAACCGCCTTCCCAATGCCCCCGCCACATCCTTTTCGGGCAAGGCACGTTATGAATTCGACCTGACCCCGCGGCTGCGCGGCGCGCTTCAGGGCGATGCGCGCTACGCTTCGCGGGCGTTCAAGGAAGCATCGAACGATCCGCTGATCGCGTCCGGGTCCTATTGGCTGCTGGGCGCGCGCGTATCGCTGGCTGACGAGAAGAGCGGCTGGGAAATCGCGCTGTGGGGCCGGAACCTGACCAAGGAACGCTATGTCGTGCAGGGCGTCGATCTCGCGACGCTCGGCATCGTCAACCGCATCTACAACGCGCCGCGCACCTATGGCGTCGAAGTCAGCTTCCGCTACTGAGGAGAAGAAGAATGACGATCGACGCCCCCATCACGGGGACATATGCCCCGCGCTTCGCCGCCGTCCGCGAAGCCTTCACCGCCAATTTCGCCGAGCGCGGCGACGTCGGGGCGTCGCTCTGCCTGATCGCCGATGGCGAGACGGTGGTCGATCTCCACGGCGGCTGGCGCGATGCAGCGAAAACAAGTCCGTGGCACGCCGATACGCTCGTCAATCTCTGGTCGACGACCAAGGGCGTTGCCGCCATCGCCTTCGCGATGCTCGTCGACCGCGGCTCGATGACATATGACGACCGCGTCGCCGATCATTGGCCCGAATTCGCCGCCAACGGGAAGGGCGATATCTCGATCGCGATGCTGTTGTCGCATCAGGCGGGGCTCTGCGGATTTACTTCCCCTGCGAACGTCGACGATCTGCTCGCCGGCGAGACCGCCGCTGACCGGCTCGCGGCACAAGCACCGCTTTGGGAACCCGGAACGGCATCGGGTTATCATGCGATCAGTATCGGCATCCTTGCGACGGCGCTCTTCGAGCGGATCGAAGGGCGATCGCTCAAATCCTTCGTCCGCGATGAAATTGCGGGCAGGCTGGGCCTCGATATTGCGATCGGGCTCGCGCCTTCGGAGGACGGCCGCCGCGCCGCGATCGTGGCGCCGCCCGAACTCAGCTCTGCCGATATCGGCAGCCTGACGCCGCCGCAGGTTGCGGCGCTCGCCAACCCGCCACTCGACCCCCTGCTCCCGAACGCCCCGGCGTGGCGCGCTGCCGACCTTGCGTCGGCGAACGGACATTCCAATGCGACCGCGCTCGCACATCTTTATGCCCGTTTTGCGACCGGCCTGGTCAGCGCCGATACGCTCGCTGCCGCGATCGCTCCGCGGACCGACGGCGTCGACCTTGTCCTTGGTCTCCCCGCCCGCTGGGCGGCGGGGTTCCTCGTCAATTCCGACGGCCTCTACGGCCCGAACGCCACGGCGTTCGGGCATTCGGGCTGGGGCGGCTCCTTCGCCTTCGCCGATCCGGCCGCGGGGATTTGCATGGGCTATACGATGAACCGTATGGGGACGCTGCTACGCGACGACCCGCGGGACGTCGCTCTGATCGAGGCGGCATATCGCTGCTTGTGAGAACTGGCCGGCAGCGGATTGGCCCTTTCCGGCGCCAGCTTGGGGATCTCAAGGCCGATAGGGAATCGCGTCCGGCAGGACGATACCGACGCGCATGGCATAGCGTTCCCACGCCACCGCGAGTTCGGCGGTGCGATCAGGATGAGTCAGCGACAGGTCGCGCGTCTCGCCCGGGTCACGGGCAATATCGAACAAACGCCAGTTCCCATCACCAATGTCGGTAAGTTTCCAGTCACCACGGCGATAGGCGCGCGACCCAAACAGCTCCGCACCAATGCCATCCTCCGCCCCATAAACATGCGCAGACGGATCACGAAGCCAGCGCACCCATGACCGCCCGGTGATCGGACGGACCTTTCGGGCGCCAACCCGGGTTGCCCCGGCATCGACACCCGCGAGTTCGAGCAAGGTCGGTGCGATATCGGCGACCGACTGATATTGCGTCGCCACGCCGTCGCGCCGGGGTATGCCGAAACCGCTGATGAAAGCGACGGCGCGCGTTCCGCCTTCGCTTTGATAGCCTTTGGTGAGCCAGGAGGGTGCGGTCGCGGCCTGCGCCCAGCCGGCACCGTAGGTGAGATAGGAGGAGGCGGCACCGCGGTTCGCAAAACCATTGTCGGCCGACTTAACGGCGCCAGCGAGCATTTCGGCACCGCTGGTTTCGACATCGAGCGCCTCAGCGCCATTGTCGGCGAGGAACACGATCACCGTGTTGTCGAGCTCGCCCGAAGCGCGCAATGCGTCGACCACCCGGCCCACATTCTGGTCGAGCCGGTCTACCATTGCAGCATAGATTTCCATGTTGCGCGCGGCGAGGCGCCGCTGATCGGCGGTTAGCGAATCCCAGCTGCCGTCGCGGTTGCGCGGAGTGTGCGGGGCGACATCGGCGGCGAGGATGCCGAGTTCGCGCTGCCGCGCCAGTCGCCGTTCGCGCAAGACGTCGAAACCCTCGTCATAACGTCCTTTGTAACGCGCGATATCTGCGGGTGGAGCCTGCAATGGCCAATGCGGCGCGGTGAACGCGAGGTAAGCGAAGAAGGGGCGGTCGCCCTTCCCCGGCTCGCGCCTCTCGTCGACAAAATCGATCAGGCGGGTCGCGAAATAGTCGCTCGAATAGAAATCCTGCGGCAGGCGCGTCAGGCGCTTCCCTTGCTCGGTGTATGTCGCCCTGCCGCCCTTTTCGGGGTCGGCGTCGGTTCCGAAATGATTATGCCCGCCCTGCAGCAGCGCAAAGCTGCGCGCAAAGCCGCGCGCATGCGGATCCTGTTCCCCGGTCAGCCCGAGGTGCCATTTGCCCGAAAACAGCGTTTGATAGCCGCCGGCCGAAAGCCGCTCGGCCAGCGTCGCGACGTCGCCGCGTAAATAGCCTTCGTAACCTGGCCGGCCTTGCTGGTTCGGGCGGATCATTTCGGCCATCGTGCCGAGCCCCGCGAGATGATTGTCGGTGCCGGAAAGCAGCATCGATCGCGTCGGCGAACAGGTCGGCGCAGTATGGAATCCCGCGAGCCGGATGCCCGCGAGCGCGAGCTTGTCGAGATGGGGCGTACGGATCTCGCCGCCAAAGGCCCCAAGGTCCGAATAGCCGAGGTCGTCGGCGACGATGACGAGCAGGTTCGGGCGCCGTTCCTTCGCCTGTGCCGGTACAAGCGTGGAAAACGTGCCGACGATTGCGGCGAACAGGATGGCGGTCAGGCGTCGGCTGTCTGTCATGCAAGGCGTCCCTGGTCGAGAAGGAGAAGTCGGCGCGCCCGGGCGAATGGAACC
>JALDYH010000227.1:0-6134 GCA_032154175.1 Sphingopyxis sp.
CCTTTAAATGTCCGCCCATCAAAGCGAACGGTTACTGTACCGCGGTGGATGAAGCATCGATCGGTTCCACCAAAAATCGGCGGAAAACGGCGACCTTGTAACAGCAAAAGACCCCGGCAGATCGAAATTGATCTTCCGGAGGCTCCATCCGCGCCAGCAATGTTCAGCGCTGTTGTAACCGGAAAAGGCAGCAAACCGCCCTTTTCGGTCGAGCGGCCCCCTAGACCTGATTCCCTCACCGGTCAAGGGGCGGGCAATATTGTTGCGCTGGCCCGCGCGGGCTATCGGAAGCTATGCCCGCCATTCGCCACACCAGCTTTGTCCCCCACGTCGCGCCCGATACACGATTGCTGATATTGGGAAGCCTGCCCGGCGCCCGTTCGCTCGCCGAACGGCAATATTATGCGCATCCGACGAACCAGTTCTGGCGGCTGCTCGGCGAGGTGATAGGCCGGCCGCTGGCCGATATGCCCTACGACGGCAGACTCGTCGCGCTGCGCGAAACAAGGGTGGGGCTGTGGGACGTGATCCGCAGCGCCGCACGCCACACGAGCAGCGACTCGCTGATCCGCGAAGCCGAAGCCCACGACCTCGCGGCGTTGATCGTCGACCTGCCCGATTTGCGCATGATCGCCTTCAACGGCGGCAAGGCCGCAGCGATCGGACGGAAACAATTGCCGCCGCCGCCGCTCGAAGCCATCCTGCTCGTCGACCTGCCGTCGAGCAGCGCGGCCCATACGATCGGCTTCGCGGCGAAGCGCGATCGCTGGCTGGCACTGCGCGGCGCGCTCTGATCAGTCGACGATCATTCCGCGCGCCATCACGAAATCGACCTTCTTCAGCACGCGCACGTCGGCGACCGGGTCGCTTGCCACCGCGATGATGTCGGCGCTCTTGCCCGGGGCGATCGTGCCGATCTCGCCCGAGAGGCCGAGCAGGTCGGCGGCATTCACCGTGGCGGCCTTGAGCGCCTCGACCGGAGTCATGCCGTTCTGGACCATCAGTTCGAATTCGTCGCCGTTGCGGCCGTGCTTCGACACGCCGGCGTCGGTGCCGAAGGCGATGCGCACGCCGCGCGGGACAAGCTGTTGCAGGCTCTTGCCGGTGATCTCGATGCGCCATTTGATCTTCGCGAGCACGTCAGGTTCATAGGCGTCGGCGTTCGCTGCGATACGTTCCTTGTACCCGTTCACCGTCGAGAGCGTCGGGACATAGTAAGCCTTCGACTTCGTCCACGCCGCGATCGTCGCTTCGTCGAGGATCGTGCCGTGCTCGATCGAATCGGCGCCGGCCGTCAGCGCGAGGCGGATGCCGTCGGCGCCGTGCGCGTGGACCGCGACCTTCTTGCCGAACAGATGCGCGGTGTCGACGATCGCCTGCGCCTCGTCGTCGAACATCTGCTTGCCGAGGCCCGCGCCGATGCGGCTGTTCACGCCGCCGGTCGAAGCGAATTTGATCACATCGGCACCGCGCCCGATCTGGAGCCGGACCGCGCGGCGGCAATCGTCGGCGCCGTTGCAGGTATTGCCCGCGCCCGCGAAAAAGGGACGAAGTTCGTCGCGATAGCCGAGCGAGCCGTCCATATGCCCCGCGCTGCCCGAAATGCTGTTGCCCGCATCGACGATGCGCGGTCCCTGCACCTTGCCCGCGAGGATCGCATCGCGCAGCGCCAGCGTCGCCCCGTCGCCGTCGCCGAGGTTGCGCACCGTCGTGAAGCCCGCACGCAGCGTCTTCATGCCGTTCGCCTCGGCATTGAAGGCCTGCGCCGCCGGGCTGAGCGTGACCTCTTCGAGCTGGCCGGCGATACCGCCCGCATCGCTGGTCAAATGGACATGGCTGTCGATCAGGCCGGGGAGGACATATTTGTCCTTGAGGTCGATCAGCGTCGCGCCGGGATCGGCGGGTTGATGGCCGTCGGCGATGCTCACGATCCGTCCGGCCTCGACGATGATCGTCGAGGCGCCGCGCGCGGGCTTGCCCGGTTCGGCGAGCAATTGGCCGGCGTGGATGACGGTGCGCGCCGGCACTTGTGCGGCGAGCGGCGACGCGAGCGCCGCGCCGATCAGCGCGAGCGGAAGGCAATGGACCGGTTTCATATTGGCATCCCCTGTTTTTGAATTGAGGAGCGTTAAAGCCGATCGGAAGCCCATCGTAAAGCGGAGCGCCGTACCCTGGAATTGCACGATCCGCTGGCCCGCGACCTGCGGCGCGGCAAAGCTGGTCGCGTTGAGCATGAAGGCGAAATTACGGTCAAGCGAACATCGTCCCGTCTTGAGTGACCGATGTTCCCTTGCGGTAAAACGGCATGGCTTGCCCCCATACGCCCCAGCCTTTATGCGCCGCGCCATGCCCGCCGCGCTCGACCATATCGATAGCTGGATCTTCGATCTCGACAACACGCTTTACGCGCCGTCGGCGAAGCTGTTCGACCTGATCGACGAGCGCATGGGCGCCTTCATCATGCGATTGCTGGACGTCGATGCCATCGAGGCGCGGCGGGTGCAGAAGCAATATTTCCACGACCATGGCACGACGATGGCGGGGCTGATGCGACACCACGGCGTCGACCCCGAGGATTTTCTGGTCGACGTCCATGACATCGCGCTCGACCGGCTGACGGTCGATGCGCGGCTGCGCGCGGGGCTGGAACGGCTGCCCGGACGCAAGCTGGTCTTCACCAACGCCGATGCCGATTATGCGGCGCGCGTGCTCGCGGCGCGCGGGATCGCCGACCAGTTCGACGGCATCTGCGATATCCGCATCACGCGCTATACGCCGAAGCCCGACGCCGCCGCCTATGAGATGATGGTCGCGCATCTTGGCGTCGATCCGGCGAAGAGCCTGTTCGTCGAGGATATGGCGCGCAATCTGACGCCCGCCAAAGCGCTGGGCATGACGACCGTCTGGCTGGACAATGGCAGCGAAAGCGGCCATCGCGGCCACCTGCCGGAGCATGTCGATTTCCACGCGACCGACATCGCCGACTGGCTTGATTCATTGCCTTTACCTTGGGGAATTTCATGAGCACCGACCTGCAATCGACGATCGAAGCCGCCTGGGATGATCGCGACACGCTGGGGCTGACGACGACGGGCGCGGTGCGCGATGCGGTCGAGACCGCGCTCGCCGGGCTCGACGACGGCAGCTATCGCGTCGCCGAGCGCGACACGGGCGGCACCTGGCAGGTCAACCAATGGCTGAAGAAGGCGGTGCTGCTGTCGTTCCGCCTCAACGACATGGAACTGATCGAAGGCGGCCCCGGCGGTGCTAGCTGGTGGGACAAGGTGCCTTCGAAATTCGCGGGCTGGGGTGAGAATCGCTTTCGCGACGCCGGTTTCCGCGCCGTCCCCGGTTCGATCGTCCGCCGCGGCGCCTATATCAGCAAGGGCGCGGTGCTGATGCCGAGCTTCGTCAACATCGGTGCCTATGTCGGCGAGGGATCGATGGTCGATGCCTGGGCCACGGTCGGAAGCTGCGCGCAGATCGGCGCGAACGTCCATCTGTCGGGCGGCGCGGGGATCGGCGGCGTGCTCGAACCGTTGCAGGCGGGCCCGGTGGTGATCGAGGACGGCGCCTTTATCGGCGCGCGCGCCGAAGTCGCCGAGGGCGTGATCGTGCGCGAGGGCGCGGTGCTGTCGATGGGCGTGTACCTCGGCGCATCGACCAAGATCGTCGACCGCGCGACGGGCGAGGTCTTCATCGGCGAGGTTCCGGCCTATTCGGTCGTCGTGCCGGGCGCGATGCCGGGCAAACCGCTGCCCGACGGAACGCCGGGTCCGTCGCTATACTGCGCGGTGATCGTGAAGCGCGTCGATGCCAAGACGCGCGCGAAGACCGGGATCAACGAGCTGCTGCGCGACTGATCGCAAAGCCGATGGCGCAGTATCGGGCGTCGTCACCGACGCTCGTCGAGGCCTGCTGCCTGTTGGTAGACATCATATAACAAGATAATTATTGCGAATTATTCGCGATTGGGGAGGCCATCTGTTTCGATAGCGGCCGCGAGGGGGAATTATGTCGGCCGTTTTTCACGGGTCATCACTGGCCATACTGGCTTTGCTGTCTGCTGCGCCCGCAGCGGCGCAGGAACCCACCGGCGACGCGCCGCCCGCGATTCCGGTCCCGGTGAATGGCGCCGAACGCTATACCCCGACCGACTTCACCCGCTTCGCACCGCGTACCGCACTCGACATGGTCGAAAAGGTGCCCGGATTCCTGATCGTCACGGGCACCAATGGCGGCGAGCGCGGGCTAGGCGCGGCGACCGAGAATGTGCTGATCAATGGGGAACGGATCACGAACAAGTCGACCGACGCGCGCACCGCGCTGGCGCGGATCAATGCGGCCGAGGTCGCCTATATCGACATCGTCGACGGCGCCGGGCTGAACGTTCCGGGGCTGACCGGGCAGGTCGCGAATGTCGTGCTCGTCGCGGGGGCGGGCAGCGGCGGGTATAAGACGACGATCCGCTGGCAGCCCGAATGGCGCCCGCGGCTCGACAAGAACTGGCTGAACGGCGAGATTTCGACGACGGGCAAGATCGGCGGTACGAATGTGACGCTGAGCCTGAAGAACGAGGCGCGGCGGCAGGGGCATTGGGGCCCCGAACAGAGGTTCGACGGCGATGGCGACCTGCTCTTCGTGCGCGACGAGTTCGGCCGCTACAACGCCGACCAGCCGCGCCTGTCGGCGGCGTTCGCGCGGACGACCGCGAACGGCAACAAGTGGAATTTCAATCTCGGCGGCCAGCTCGTCAAGCTCGACGAGCGGGTCGACGGGGTGTCGGTACAGCCCGGCGCCGGCATGGTGCGCGAGGCGTTCCGCTTCACCGAAGACGAGCATAATTTCGACATCGGCGGCGATTACGAACTGGGGCTGGGCAGGGGGCGGCTGAAGCTGATCACCCTCTATCGCTTCGAGCACAGCCCATTCGTCGACAGCTTCATCGTCGACCGCGAGATCGGCGGGCGGACGGGCGAGCGCTTCAAGCAGACTGCCGACGAAGGCGAGTCGATCCTGCGCGGCGAATATGGCTGGCGCACCGGCGGCGGCACCGACTGGCAGGTCGCGCTGGAGGGTGCGTACAATACGCTCGACGTCGATTCCGAATTTGCGGTGCTGCAACCGGGCGGCAGCTTCCTGCCCGTCGTCTTCGGCGGCGAGCGGACCAGGGTCGAGGAGAAGCGCGGCGAGGCGTCGCTGACGTGGGGACGGTCGCTGGCATCCAACCTGACCGCGCAGGTCAACCTTGGCGCCGAATATAGCGAGCTGACCTCGTCGGGGCCGGGCGGGCTCACGCGCCGCTTCGTCCGGCCGAAGGGCAAGGTCGCGCTGGCATGGAAGGTTGCGCCGAGGACGACGATCAACTGGTTCCTCCAGCGCCGCGTCGACCAGCTCGACTTTTTCGATTTCGCAAGCTCGGTCGACGTCGCGAACGGGCAGGGCAATGGCGGCAACGGTCTGCTCGTGCCGCCGATCGTCAATCGCAGCGAGCTGGAATTCGTGCAGGACATGGGGGCGTGGGGCAATGCGTCGGTCGCCTTCGCCTATGCCTATGCCGAGGATCTGGTCGATCAGGTGCCGCTGTCGCCAACGACCGAGGGACGCGGCAATTTGCCGCCCGCGCATCTCTATCGCATCAGTTCGAAGGCGACCTTGCTGCTCGACCGGCTGGGGTGGAAGGGCGCGCGGATCAACAGCGACATCACATGGCGCCGCAACCGCGTGCGCGATCCGCTGACCGGGTCGTGGCGCGACCAGAGCGAAGGGCAGGAATATATCGTCGACCTGAGCCTGCGCCATGACGTGCCGGGGACGAACCTGGCGTGGGGAGGAGGCTATTTCGACGAGCGCTACAGCCCGAATTTGCGGCTGGGGGCGATCGAGCATGAATCGACCGACGGGCCGTTCGTCACGGCTTTTGTCGAGCACAAGGATATCGCGGGCTTCACGGTCAAGCTGTCGTACCGTAACCTTGCCGGGATGAAGGACGGGTTCAACCGGACGGTGTTCGTCGACC
Source organism: Sphingopyxis sp. (assembly GCA_032154175.1). Taxonomy (GTDB): domain Bacteria; phylum Pseudomonadota; class Alphaproteobacteria; order Sphingomonadales; family Sphingomonadaceae; genus Sphingopyxis. Next base: position 6,020 of record JALDYH010000227.1, read on the forward strand.
GGCGCGACGGGCCGATCGCGTTCAGCGAAAGCCGGTCGCGCAAGTTCGGACGCTTTTTCCAGCTGACCGTGACGGGGACGCTGTAGACGCCCGTTCGCATCATTGTGTGCCCCGG
>JALDYH010000228.1:0-6074 GCA_032154175.1 Sphingopyxis sp.
CCTATGGGCGCGACGACGGCTGGGTCGGACGGCTGCTCACGCTGCTGCCCGCCGCCGAGCGCGACGCCATCGCCATCGCCCCCGCAGTGCCGCTCGCGCTGCGCGGGACGGTGCAGGTCGGAACCTATGCGCCAAGCCGCCTGCCGCAAGCCGATGCCGACCTGATCGCGCGGCTGACCGCGATGTATGCGAATGACCCGCTGCTCCATCCGCTGTGGGATAGCGCGGTCAAGACGCAGGAACTGGCTAGCGACATCGGCGGCAACAACGGCCGCAACGGCGCCGATCTCGGCAAGCTCGCCGCATCGCTGATGCTCCCCGCCGACGGCGCGCGCGTGATGATGGTCGAAACGGGAGGCTGGGACACGCACAGCGGACAGCGCGGACGGCTCGCGGCGCAATTGCGCGGGCTCGACCAGCTTGTCGGTGCGCTCCAGACGGGGCTCGGTCGCGCGTGGAACGACACATTGGTCATCGTCGCCACCGAATTCGGGCGCACGGTCGAAGTCAACGGCACCGGCGGCACCGACCATGGCACCGCATCGACCGCAATGCTGCTCGGCGGCGGATTGAACGACGGCGGCAAGGTGTCGGCCGACTGGCCCGGGCTTGGTACAGCCGCGCGTTATGAAGGCCGCGACCTCAGGCCCACGCGCAGCCTCGAAAGCGTGATCGCGGGGGCGGTCGCGCATCATTATGCGCTCGACCCGAAACGCGTGATGACGACGCTCTACCCTGACGCTTAGTCGAGAATGGCCCAGGTCGGGGCGTGATCGCTCGCCTTTTCGCGCCCGCGATGATCCTTGTCGACGCCCGCGTCGACCAGCCGATCGGCGAGCGCCGGACTGAGCAACAGGTGATCGATACGGAACCCGTGATCGCGCTGCCAGCCGCCTGCCTGATAATCCCAGAAGGTCCAGATGCCGCCCGCCGGATGGCGGCTGCGGATCGCGTCGGTCCAGCCGTCGCCGAGCATCCGGAACCAGGCATCGCGCGATTCGGGCTGCATCAGCGCATCGGTCGCCATGACGCGCGGGTCCCACACATCGTCATCGTGCGGGATCACGTTGTAATCGCCGGTCAGGATCGTCGGGATTTCGGATGCGAGAAGAAATTTCGCGCGCTCGCGCAGCCGCGCCATCCAGCGCAGCTTGTAGTCGAACTTCGGTCCCGGCTGCGGGTTGCCGTTGGGCAGATAGATCGACGCGACGCGCAGGCCATGGACGTCGGCCTCCAGATAGCGCGACTGCTCGTCCTCAGTCTCGCCGGCGAGGCCGCGCTGGGTTTCGACCGGCTGCGTGCCCTTCGCGAGGATCGCGACGCCGTTGAAGCCCTTTTGCCCGTGATAGAGGAAGCCGTAGCCCGCCGCCTCGATCTCCTTGGTCGGCATCGTCTCGTCGCTCGATTTCAGTTCCTGCAGGCAGGCGATATCGGGTTGCGTTTCCTCGAGCCATTCGACGAGGCGCGGCAAACGGGCCTTGATCCCGTTGATATTGAAGGTCGCGATTTTCATGCCGCACCTATGGCAGCAAGCTGGCAGCTTAGAAAGGCGTCAGATCGAGAAGCTGGACCCGCAGCCGCAGCCCGAGGCCGCGTTGGGATTTTCGACCTTGAACGACGACCCGCCGAGCGAATCGACGAAGTCGACGATGCAGCCGCGCACCAGGTCGATGCTGACCGGATCGACGACCAGCTTCACCCCGTCAGTCTCGGTGACGATGTCATCGGCATCGATTCCCTCGGCAAGACCGAAGCGATAGGTGAAGCCCGAACAGCCCCCGCCATCGACGGCGAGCCGCAACGCCGCCTCGGCCTCGCCCTTGCGGTCGGCGATCCAGCGGACGCGCGCCGCGGCGGCGGGCGACAGGGTGATTTCGGAAAGCTGCGTGGCCATGAGCGCTAGATAGGGACCTTATGCACAAATAAAAAGGGCGCCTCGACGGTTGACCCGCCTGGCGCCCCTCCTCTCCGACCCAGGAAAGCTCGTTATTCGGGACCGCCCATCGCGACATTCTTGCCGGTGATCGCCGCGATCGCCATCTGGTCCGAGCGGACGAACGGCATCGGATTGACCGGCGCGCCTTCGATACGGACTTCATAATGGAGGTGGTTGCCGGTCGAACGGCCGGTCGAGCCGACGTAACCGAGGATGTCGCCCTTTTTGACCGACTGACCGGGGGTGACGACATAGGAAGACATATGGCCGTAGCGCGTCTGGATCGCGTTGCCATGTTCGACCTCGACATAATTGCCATAGCCGCCGAGGCGCTGGGCGCGGCCGACGATACCGTCGGCGGTCGCGTAAATGGGGGTGCCGCGCGGCGCCGGGATGTCGATGCCGTTGTGGCGGGCGACCTTGCCGGTGACCGGGTGGACGCGCATGCCGTACGACGACGACAGCGACATCTGGTCGATCGGGCGGCGCGAAGGCACCGCAACGCCGATCGAAGCGGTCAGACCGGTGTCGAGGCGCTTCCATGCCTGAAAGATTGCGCGCGCTTCGCTGTCTTCGCTGGCCGAGGGAACGCCAGCGGTAAAGCTGTCGTCATCGGGTTCGTCAGGAGCGACTATACCGGCATCCGCGCTGGTTTCGGCAGCGTGGACGGCCGGTGCGGCCAGTCCGAAACATGCTGCCGCGCAGACGATTGCGACTTGGTGCAACTTCTGCGCCAGAAGAGTGTTAATCAAAACTACGACCCCGCGTTTGCCATGTCGCCAAAGTCCGTAAAATGGGCCTTGGCGCCGGTGTTTCTTGGTTTGGATGATTGCTCATCCCCCGCGGAAGCCTGTGTGCTGTTCCAATCCTTACGAAGCAATAACGGCGTAGAATTCTTGCGTTAAACCGGCGTCGTGGCGCGCCGAGTCGTTGAATGGAGGCTTCAAACTGCCCCGAAAGCGCGATTTTACTAGGGCGTGCCACGTTTCAACGGCGTTGAATCCCATTTCATCGCACTTTTGCCGGAACCAGACAGTGCCTGCGGTCACATGGCGGATTTCATCGTTGTAAATACGCAATAAAATCTTCGCCGATGTCTCGTCGCCCGCCGCCCGGAAGCGTTCGACCGTTGACGGCGTGACGTCGAGCCCCCGCGCTTCGAGCACCATCGGCACGATCGCGAGCCGCGCGAGCACGTCATCTGCCGTATCCTGGGCCGATTCCCACAGTCCGGCGTGCGCCGGAAGCGCGCCATAATAGCTGCCGAACTGCCGTAGACGACGGTCGAGCAAGGCGAAATGCATCGCCTCGTCAGCCGCAACACCGATCCAGTCGTCGATGAATTCGCGCGGAAATTCGTCGCCGAAACGGCCCACCAGATCGATCGCGAGGTCGATCGCGACGAATTCGATATGCGCCAGCGCGTGAAGTAGCGCGACACGCCCGCGCTCCGATCCGCCCTTGCCGCGCCTCGGCATCCGGTTGGGCGCGAGCAATGCGGGCGCCGCGGGCCACGCGGGCTGGTCGGGCATCGCCGTATCGCAGCGATGCGCGAGCTTTCCTTGCCGCCACGCGCGCGCCAGACTGCGCGCCGCGCGGCGCTTGTCGTGCGGGTCGGGGGTCAGCAGGACTGCACGCGCAGCTTCGCCCAAAGTCGGCATTTACAGCGCCTTTGCTGCCTCCAGCACCGCCTCGGCGTGGCCTTTCACGCGCACCTTGCGCCATTCCCTGGCAAGCTTGCCGTCGGCACCGAACAGGAAGGTCGACCGCTCGATGCCCATGTAGGTGCGGCCGTAATTCTGCTTTTCGACCCACGTGCCGAACGCTTCGCACACCGCGCCATCCTCATCGGACGCGAGGCGGACGGTCAGGCCGTATTTGTCGCGGAATTTGCAGAGCTTTGCCAGCGCGTCGCGCGACACCGCGAGGATCTGCGCGTTCAGTTTCGCGAATTCGGGCGCGAGGCGCGTGAAATCCTGCGCCTCGACCGTACAGCCGGGCGTATCGGCTTTGGGGTAGAAATAGACGACCAGCGGCGCGCCTTTCATCGCCGCAAGATCGATCGCCGCGCCGTCGGCGTCGAGAAGTTTGACCGCCGGAATGGCATCTCCGATTTGCGGGCCGCTCATTGTCCTGTCTCCTGCCATTGGGGGGCGGCGGGCCGAATCGAGGCCCACCAGTTCGCGATCTCCTGCCGCGCGCCGTCATGCGCGGCAAGCAGTTGCGGCCAGCCGGGTTCGCCGCACGCACTCGCGACGAGCTGGCGCGCCGCGACGGTCGGCGGCTCGCCTTCGGGCGCTGTCAGCCGCAGCATCACGAGCATCCGCGCGAGCAGGCCATGCGCCTCGATCACCTCGGTCGGTACCAGTCCAGCCGCCTTCATGCACGCGAGCGCCGCCGAGATGTTTGGGTCATGACATTGGCCGCTGACGAGCTGTGTCACCTGCATCGCGAATTCGAGGTCGACGAGCCCGCCCGGCCCGCCCTTGATATCGAGCGCGCCGTTCGCGGGCTTGTGCGATGCGATCTTGTCGCGCATTTCAGCGGCGTCGGCCGCAAGTTTGGCCGGGTCGCGCCTGATGGCCAGCAACTTGGCGATAATCCGCCCGACCTCGGCACGCGCACCATCCGAGCCGTAGACCGGTCGCGCACGCAGCAGCGCCATATGCTCCCATGTCCACGCCTCCTCGCGCTGATAGCGTTCGAAGCTGTCGACCGTCACCACGAGCGGCCCTTGCGCGCCCTGCGGGCGCAGCCGCGTGTCGACGTCATAGAGCTTGCCGGCAGCGGTCGGGACCGACATCGCACCCGTCACGCGCTGCGCGAGGCGGTTGTAATAGGTCGTCGCGCCGAGCGGACGCGGGCCGTCGGATTCGGCGAGATGGTCGCCGGTGAAGAGATAGATGAGGTCGAGGTCCGACGCATGCGTCAGCGCCCTCCCCCCGAGCCGCCCGAGCGCGAGCACGACCAGCTCGCTGTCGGGGACGCGTCCATGCGCGGCGACAAATTCGGCCACCGTCGCGTCGGCAAGCACGCCGAGCGCCGCCTCGGCAAGCTCGGAATAACCGCACGCGATCACGAGCGGGTCGGTCGCCCCGGCGATGAGCTGCGCGCCATAGGCAAAGCGTCGTTCGCCGACTTGATCGCGTACGCGGTCGAGCAACCGCTCATAGTCGAGCGCCGCGAGCCCGGGTCCCCACTCGGCCGCCAGCTGTTCCTTGTTAGCGGGTGCATCGAAGGCGCGCTGGTCGATCAACCCTTCGATCAGCTCGACGCGGGTGCCGAGCGCGTCGGCGAGCGTCGGGGCAAGCGACAGGATACGCGTGGCAATCCGCGCCAGCGCGGGCTGCGCGCCCAGCAGGTGAAAGAAATTGATCGCGCTCGGTAACCCGGCAACCAGCTTGTCGAACCGCACCAGCGTCGCTTGCGGGTCGGGCGCCGCGCCCAGGGCCTTGACCAGTTCGGGCAGCATCGTTTCGAGCGCATCGAGCGCCGCCGGACTACGCAGCGCGCGCAGCTTGCCGCCGCGCCATTCGGCGATCGTGCGCAGCGCGGCATCGGGCGGATCGAATCCCGCCGCGATCAGTTGCACCGCCAGCCCGCCTTCGTCGCGAGGCAGCCCGGTGGTCACCGCACGCTCGGCAACGAGCCGGTCGTAACAGCTGCCGACGTCCGCAACGACGGGCGCCAGCACCGCGAGCAGCGCCGCGCCATCGGCCTCGCCATCGAGTCGCGCGACGCAATCGAGCGCCGCCTCCTGCGTCGGCAGGCTGTGCGTCTGCTGATCCTCGATCATCTGGAGCCGGTGCTCGATCCGCCGCAGCGTCGCATAATGGCCCGAAAGGCGGTTGGCGTCGTCCGCCTCGATCCGCCCTGCCGCGGCAAGCGCCGCGAGCGCATCGACCGTCGCGGGAACACGCAGCGACGGATCGCGCCCGCCGTAGATGAGCTGGTGGACCTGCGCGAAGAATTCGATCTCGCGGATACCGCCGCGCCCGCGCTTCAGATCGAACCCCGGTCCGAATGCCTGTCCCTGCGCGAAATGGTCGCGGATCCGGTCGCTCATCGCACCGATTTCCTTGAGCTGGCGAAAATCGAGGCTGCGGCGCCAGATGAAGGGCTGGATCGCCGACAGGAA
>JALDYH010000229.1:0-6054 GCA_032154175.1 Sphingopyxis sp.
CGCCGCGAACAACTCAAGATGATCGAGGATCAGCTGCTCGCCGAATCGACGCTCGCTGACCTCAAGCGCGCAGCGGCGGCCGAAGCGGCAGGAGGCCGGGCTGGCCGATGAACACGCTGGTCGTCCGTCCGACCCGGGTTCGAACCGCCGGGGTGCGACAGCAGATTTTGCTGACCGCGCAACAGCGTTTGATGATCCTGATGCTGCTGTTCATGGCGGCATTTTTCGTTGTGTCGGTACGTCTCCTCTATTTCGCGCTGTTCGACACCGCGTCGGGCCACAGGACTGCGACCGCATTCGTTCCGGCGCGCGCCGATATTGTCGACCGTAACGGCGTGCCGCTGGCGCGTACCATCGACGGCTATTCGATCCGTGTCGTCCCGTCGAAGCTGCTCAACAACCGGCAATATCTTGCCGACGAACTGCACAAGATTTTTCCCGAGATGCCGCGCGAGGAACTGCTCGCGAAGCTCAGCGGGTCGCGCCCGACCTATATCCGCCGTCGCGCGCTGCCCGACCAGGTTGCGGCGGTGAACGCGATCGGTGACGTGGGCTTCGATTTCCCGCGCGAAAAGGAACGTCTCTATCCGCAGTCGACGCTCGCGGCGCACGTCCTCGGCTTCACCAACGCCGAGGGCCATGGCGTCACCGGCGTCGAGGGTGCGTTCGATCAGCGGCTGATCGACAAGGCGACGCGCGGGCAGCCGCTGGCGCTGTCGATCGATGCGCGCGTGCAGGGCGTGCTCGAAAGCGAGCTGAGCGCGGCGGTCGCCAATCTGGAAGCGATCGGCGGTGCGGGCATCATCCTCGACGTCCACACCGGCGAGATCGCCGCGATGACGTCGCTGCCGACCTTCAATCCGAACAAGCTGACCGGCAGCGATCCGGCGACCCGGCGTAACGCCGTGACCTACAATCTCTACGAGCTCGGCTCGACCTTCAAGCCGCTGTCGATCGGCGCGGCGATCGACGATGGCGTGGTGACCAGCATGGCGCGCCGCTACGACGCATCGGCGCCGCTCGCGATTGCCGGTTTCCGCATCCGCGACAGCCATCCCGGCCGCTGGTACAATGTACCGGAGACGCTGATCCAGAGCTCGAACATCGCGACCGCGCGCATCGCCGACGAACTCGGGCGCGAGAATATGGAGCGGCTGTTCCGCAACCTCGATTTCGACAAGCGCCCGCAGATCGAGCTCAAGGAACGTGCCTTTCCGCTCTGGCCCAGGGATTGGGGCCGCCTGACCACGATGACGACCAGCTATGGCCATGGCATCGCAGTGACGCCGCTGCATCTCGCCAGTGCCTATGCCGCGCTCGTCAACGGCGGCATCTACCGTCCGGCAACGATGCTCAAGCTGGGCGACAAGGCGCCGCCGCAGGGCCGCCGCGTGTTCAAGGCGTCGACCAGCGCGCGGATGCGTCAGCTGCTTCGCCTGATCGTTTCCGATGGCACCGGCAAGCAGGCCGAGGCGCCGGGCTTCCGCGTCGGCGGCAAGACCGGATCGGCCGAAAAGCCGGGCGCAGGCGGCTATCGCCGCCACTCGCTCGTCTCGACCTTTTCGGCCGCGTTCCCGATGGACAATCCGCGCTATGTCGTACTGGTGATGATCGACGAGCCCAAGGGTAACGCCTATAGCTCGGGTCAGCGCACCGCCGGCTGGACCGCCGCCCCCGTTGTGCGCAAGGTCGTGACACGTGCGGGGCCGATGCTCGGCGTCTTCCCCGACGAAAGCCGCGATGTCGATGTTTCCGAACTCACCCCGCTGCTGCGGGGAGGCGAGGAAACGCACTGATGCGTCTCGCCGCGCTGCTCGAAGATCAAGCGCTGGAGGGCAGCGATCCCGTCGTCACGGGGCTGGCGATCGACCATCGCAAGGTAGCGCCCGGAACGATATTCGGCGCCTTCGTCGGTGAAAAGTTCAACGGTGAGGATTTTATCGCCGCGGCGGTCGAGGGGGGCGCGATTGCCATCGTCGCGCGGCCCGAGGCACGGGTCGAGGGCGCGGTCCATATTTCGGACGCCAATCCGCGCCGTGCCTTTGCGCATATCGCGGCGCGCTTCTTCCACCGCTTTCCCGCAACCTGCGCAGCGGTAACGGGCACGAACGGGAAAACCTCGACCGTCGAAATGACACGCCAGCTATGGCGCATGGCGGGGTTCAACGCGGCATCGATCGGTACGCTCGGCATCACGACGTCGCAGGACAGCGCGTCGACCGGGCTGACGACGCCTGATATCGTGACTTTCCTGAGCAATATGTCGGGCCTCGCCGTCGAGGGCGTCACGCATGCGGCGTTCGAGGCGTCGAGCCACGGACTCGACCAATATCGCACCGAAGGGCTGCCAGTGAAGGCTGCCGCCTTTACCAACCTCAGCCACGATCATCTCGATTATCACGGCACAATGCAGGCCTATCTCGCCGCCAAGTTGCGCCTCTTTGCCGAAGTGGTCGAGCAGGACGGCGCGGCGGTCATTTGGGCCGACGACGTCTATTCCTCCGCTGCGATCGATGTGGTCATGGCGCGGGGCATCCGTCTGCTGACCGTCGGCACGAACGGCGAGACTCTTCGCCTCGTCTCGCGCGAACCGACCCAGCTCGGCCAGTCGCTCGTCATCGCGGCGGGCGATCTCGTCCAAAAGGTCAATCTGCCGCTGATCGGCGCCTATCAGGTCGCGAATGCGCTGGTATCCGCCGGGCTCGTCATCGCGACCGGGGGCGATGTGGCGCAAACGCTGGGGAATCTCGCGCGGCTGCAGCCGGTGCGCGGCCGTCTTGAACGCGCCGCGATCACCCGGGCCGGCGCGCCAGTCTATGTCGATTATGCCCACACGCCCGACGCGATCGAGGCCGCGCTCGACGCGCTACGTCCGCACGCGGCCGACCGCCTGATCCTCGTATTCGGCGCGGGCGGCGACCGCGATCAGGCGAAGCGCCCCGAAATGGGCAAGGTTGCTTCCGCCAAAGCCGACGTGCTGATCATCACCGATGACAACCCGCGCGGTGAAGATCCCGCGGTCATTCGCAATGCGATCGCCGCGGCTGCCCCATCTGCGCAGGTGATCGGCGATCGCCGCGCGGCCATCGCAGCCGCAATCGCCGAGGCGCGCGCCGACGACATCATCTGTATCGCGGGCAAGGGGCACGAACAGGGTCAGATCGTCGGTCGCGGCGACGCGATGTGCATCATCCCCTTCGATGACGTGACCGTCGCGCGCGAGGAGGCGGCATGAACCCGCTCTGGACCGCCCGCGCCATCGCCGCTGCAACCGGCGGCACCGCAAGCGCTGATTTCACGGTACAGGGCGTAGCCTTCGACTCGCGCGAGGTCGCGAAAGGCGATCTCTTCGTCGCGATGCGCGGCGAGGCGACCGACGGGCACAACTTCATCGACAACGCGATTTCGGCGGGTGCCGCCGGCATCATATGTGAAACCGCGATCGACCATCCGCACGTCCGCGTCGCCGACAGCGCCGAGGCGCTGAATGCGCTGGGCGTCGCGTCGCGCGCGCGCAGCCACGGCCGCATCATCGGGGTGACCGGCTCGGCGGGCAAGACAGGGACGAAGGAGGCGCTGTTCGCCGCGCTCGACCGCTTCCGTCCCGGCAAGGCGCATCGCTCGGTCAAAAGCTACAACAATCATGTCGGGGTACCGCTCAGCCTCGCGCGCATGCCCTCGACCGCTGATTTCGGTATCTTCGAAATGGGGATGAATCACTCGGGCGAGCTTGCAGAACTGACTCGCATGGTGCGCCCGCACGTCGCCATCGTCACCACGATCGCTCCCGCGCATATGGAATTCTTCAGCGGTGAAGAAGCGATTGCGGACGCAAAGGGCGAGATTTTCGAAGGCCTCGAACCCGGCGGCACCGCGATCGTTCCTTTCGACAGCCCTCATTATCCGCGCCTTCGCGCCAAGGCCGAACAGCATGCCGCGCATGTCGTGAGCTTCGGCCTCGGTGAAGGCGCCGATGTCCGCGCTGTCGACTGGCTTCCGGACGGGAAGGGTGGTTCGCTCGTCACCGCACAGGTCCAGGATTCGCTCCTCTGCTTCACCATCGCGCAGGCCGGCGCACACTGGGTTGCCAATTCGCTTGCGGTGCTGGCCGCGGTGAAGGCGGTCGGCGGCGATCTTCCCGCCGCGGGGCTGGCCTTTGCCGAAATGGACGGCCTCGCCGGTCGTGGTGCGCGTCACCGGATTGCGGTTCCCGGCGGTCACATCCTCCTCATCGATGAAAGCTACAATGCCAATCCCGCCTCGATGGCTGCGACGATCGGCCAGCTCGGCAGCGAATCCGCCGGCCGCAAGGTCGCGATTCTTGGCGCGATGAAGGAACTCGGGCCTGGCGGGGAGGCATATCATGCGGGCCTCGCCGCTCCGCTCGTCGCGGGGGGAGTGCAATTCGCCCTGCTTGTCGGTGAAGAGATGGCGCCGCTCGCCAAAGCGCTTGAGGGAAGCATCGATTTCGAGCATGTGCCCGCCCACTCGGCCGCGGTAGGGCGGCTGAAGGACCTGATCCGTCCGGGCGACGCCGTGCTGGTCAAGGGGTCGAACAGCGTCGGGCTGTCGCATGTCGTGACGGCGCTGACCAACGGGGATTATTGATGCTTTACTGGCTGGCGGAATGGCTTGGCTTTCCGGGGGCGCTCAACCTCATTCGCTATCTGAGCTTCCGCTCGGGTGCGGCGGTGGCGACGGCGCTTATTATCGGGCTGTGGATCGGCCCGCGCTTCATCCTGATGCTGCGGATGCGGCAGGGGAAGGGGCAGCCGATCCGCGAGGACGGGCCGCAGAGCCATCTCGCCAAAAAAGGCACGCCCACGATGGGCGGGCTGATGATCCTCATTTCACTGATGATCTCCGCGCTGCTGTGGATGGACCTGTCGAACCGCTTCGTCTGGGCGTGCCTGTTCGTGACGGGCGGTTTCGCGGCGGTCGGCTTCCTCGACGATCTCGACAAGGTGACGAAGGCCAGTCACCGCGGGATTCCTGGGCGCGTGCGCCTGCTGATCGAATTCGTGATCGCCGCGGTCGCGGTTCTGCTGATCGTTTCGCGCACTGGTACGGACCTTTATCTGCCCTTCTTCAGCGGCATCGTCATCCCGCTCGGGCCGCTCTACTATGTCTTCGCGATGATTTTGATCGTCGGCTTCGGCAATGCGGTGAACCTGACCGACGGTCTCGACGGTCTCGCGACCTTTCCGGTGATCATTGCCAGCCTGACCTTCCTCGTCATCGTCTATCTGTCGGGCAATGTGAAATTCGCGGGCTATCTTGGCATTCCGCACGTTCCCGGCGCGGGCGAGCTCGCGGTCTTCGCCGCCGCGATCATCGGAGCTTGCCTCGCATTCCTGTGGTTTAACGCACCTCCGGCCGCCGTTTTCATGGGCGATACCGGCAGCCTCGCATTGGGCGGCGCGCTCGCGACGATCGCGGTCACCGCGCAGCACGAACTGGTGCTTGTGCTCGTTGGCGGATTGTTCGTGGTCGAGGCGCTGTCGGTGATCATTCAGGTTTTCTGGTACAAGCGCACTGGCAAGCGGGTGTTCCGTATGGCGCCGATCCACCATCATTTCGAACAGCTGGGCTGGCCTGAATCCACCGTCGTCATCCGCTTCTGGATCGTCTCGATCGTCCTTGCGCTCGCCGGACTCGCGACCTTGAAACTCCGGTGATCACCTCGCGCGCCTTTGCCGGCCGCCGCTATGCGGTGCTGGGGCTGGCGCGCTCGGGCCTCGCGACGGTCGAGGCGCTCGTGGCCAGCGGCGCCGGCGTGACTGCATGGGACGACCGCGAGGAAGCACGCGACGATGCGATGGCATTGGGCGCCGATATCGGCAATCCGAACGAGATCGATCTGATCGGCTTTGCGGGCGTCGTCGTGTCGCCCGGTGTGCCGCTCAACCGTCACCCGATCACCGCGCACGCGCGCGAGGCGCATGTACCCATCATCGGCGACGTCGAACTCTTTGCCGAAGCGCGCGACCAGCTTCCGCCGCACAAGGTCGTCGGCATCACCGGCACCAACGGCAAGTCGACCGTCACCGCGCT